>JADYYL010000376.1 GCA_020853655.1 Deltaproteobacteria bacterium | reverse complement strand
GAATAACTCGAATGAATGATTCGGGTGCGATTTTGGCGATCTCTCGTGACTCCGCAGCAGAAACCACATCATACGGAGGTGCCGCTACCTCGGCGGCGTAAAATCGCTCTGGGCGTAATGCGCGAAAGGGATGTACTCGTGCCACTGAAACTCGCTTGCTCCGTGAATCGCTGTTTGGGGATTGAGACCGTAGACGCAATGGGCACCGCGATGTATCGTCCCGAGGACTGAATACAGGGATGCATGCGTGAACGACCAGAATCAAAACGACAGTTTTCCGACCGACGCGACTCCGATTCTGAGAAGAATGGTCCTTCTCCTGCTCGTGATCGTCGCGCTCTGTGTCGCCGCTTACTTTAGATCGCCGAGCGAAGAAAGAGCAGCACCGGACGCGCCAAAAGCCAAACTCCCTTCGGCGATGCCGGAGGGGATGGAAGGCTCTCCGCTCCCAGGCGCCGAGTAACGCGGAGAATGGCTCGCGTAGATCGTATAAACGTGCGAACTTTCCGCCACAGAAACCCCGTTTCCGCATTCCCGCCAGCGCTGTCGTTGACAGCCTCATGGGTTACCAGTAGAAACGGTTTCTCACAAAAACGGTAGTCAATTCTATTCGCACCCTCAATAGTAACTGATGGAGATTAACGAGAAGCCAGCCCGCGCGCTCGAGAAGAGTGATCTCGACGTCAGCTCGAAGATCC
Organism: Deltaproteobacteria bacterium; assembly: GCA_020853655.1. Taxonomy (GTDB): domain Bacteria; phylum Bdellovibrionota_C; class UBA2361; order SZUA-149; family JADYYL01; genus JADYYL01. Next base: position 2,348 of record JADYYL010000376.1, on the reverse strand, counting down.
GGCCTGGTGCCGTTCGCTTTACCACTGTCTCCAAGCGTTTCCGAAAGCAGACCGCGAGCCGTCGCGGATATACGACGATAAAGTCGCGGCTGATGAGCCGCTTCTTCGGGCGTCCCGCCACTCGCGGTCGATACGTCATGGCCCTCCGCAATGTCTCCATCGACATCAAGCCGGGTGAGGCGCTTGGCGTCATCGGCAAGAACGGGTCTGGGAAGTCGACGATGCTCAAACTCATCGCCGGTATTTATCGGGCCGATCGAGGTTCGGTGCAGGTTGGGGGAAAGCTCAGTGCGCTCATCGAACTCGGAGCAGGCTTCCATCCAGATTTCACGGGCCGTGAAAATATCCAGCTCGGCGGCGTGATGTTCGGGCTCTCACGAGCAGAGATCGATCGTAAGTTTGACGACATCGTCCGTTTCGCTGAACTCGAAGATTACATCGATGACCCCGTTCGAACCTATTCGTCGGGGATGTATATGCGGCTTGGCTTCAGCCTCGCTGTTCACACCGATCCAGATATCCTACTCATCGACGAAGTGCTCGCGGTCGGGGACGCGTCCTTCATCCATCGTTGCCAAGAACGCATTAGCGACTTCAAACGTCGCGGGAAGACATTGATCTTTGTGACGCACGATCTCGAATCCGTCGCGCGATGGTGCGATGACGTCATCTGGCTCGATAGAGGCCGTGTTCGCGATCGCGGTGAGCCACGGAGAGTCGTGGGCCGTTATCTCTCCGAGATCGAGACGCAAGAGAAGAAGAGCCTTCAGACTGAGAATGAATCACTCTCCGAAGCTTCAGATGCGAATGGCGGAGATGCAGAGTCGGCAACCGAAGTCGAAGCCCCGATCGATGAGAATCGTTGGGGAAATGGAGCGGTCGAGCTGCTCAAAGTATCGATGTTCGGCGACAACGGCGAAGAGAAATGGCTTTTCCACGACGAAGAGCCGATCACCGTGCGTATCGATTACGCGGTGAAGCGACCGGTCGAGGACCTGGTCTTTGGATTCGGGATCCTGCGCTCGGATGGAGCCGTCGTCGTCGGCTCCAACACGGCAATTGAAAAGGTCGAAGCACCGATTACCTCCGACCGCACGAAGACCGAGGTCGAGGGCGAACGCCAGTTCGTTGACCCAGCACTCGGTTCTTTTACGATCCGCTGGAAGCGCACAGGGCTCATTGAGGACTCCTATTATCTCGACGTCGCCGCCCACCGAGGCGACGGCACGCCCTATGATTATCACCATCTGCTGCACAAGTTTTCGATCCGAAGCGCATCGCGCTTCCACGGGGTGTTCCATCCCGAAGGGAGCTGGGCGTTTACGCCATCGTATTCCGTTGCCGCTCCGACGAGCGCGGGCTCTGCGTCTGCGCCTCGACGAATGTCCGGGAGCTAACTGATGATCCGTAACTTAGAAGAGCTTTGGCGATATCGGTCCCTGCTCTGGGCGCTCGTTTGCCGTCATCTTCATGCGCGCTACCGCGGCAGTGTCTTTGGGTTCGTATGGTCGTTCCTGAATCCGCTGTGTCTGATCGCGGTATATTCCCTGGTGTTTCGCTACTACATCCGCTTCGACCACGTTGAGCACTACTCGCTCTTCGTCTTCACCGGATTGCTGCCGTGGTTGTGGTTTTCGACGGGACTGATCGAAGCCACCGGGGCGATCAGCAGTGGGGGCAATTTGATCACCAAGGCGATGTTTCCCCCGCACATCCTCCCTATGGTGAGTGTCCTGACGAATCTCGCCAATTTCCTTTTCGCGGTGCCGCTCCTCATCGGGTTCATGCTGCTCACGGACATGCCGTTGCAGATTTCACTGACGGCGCTTCCCATCGTTATTGCGCTCGAGCTGTTGTTTTTGGCGGGTCTCGGGCTTGCGCTCTCGGCCCTCAACGTTTACTTCCGAGACATTCAGCATCTCCTTGGAAACTTTCTCACCTTTTGGTTCTTTCTCTCGCCGGTGATTTATCCTGCGACGAGTATTCCAGAGAAACTCCGTTTCACTCTGTTCCTCAACCCAATTGCGTTGTTCACGCAGATGTACCACGGGATGTTTCTCGATGGTCGGTTCCCTGAGCTGTTGCCGCTTGTCCTTGTTGGAGCCATCTCGCTCTTGACGTTTGTGATCGGGAATTGGGTCTTCAATCGGTACCGTGAAGAATTCGCCGAGCTGATCTAATGCGGTGTCATCAACTCGTTCACACCTTGAACTATGGCGACGCGATCTCGGGCGGGGCCTTGCTGCTGCGCCGTGTCCTTCAGGAAGAGGGGCTCGAGAGCGAAATCATCTGCGTGCATGCCCACGAGAAGCTGAAAGGGGAGTGCCGCCGGGTCACTGGCGCTGAGG
>JADYYL010000375.1 GCA_020853655.1 Deltaproteobacteria bacterium | reverse complement strand
TTCGTCGTCGTCCACGATCTCCATGGCCGCGCGAAATGTCGATACCTCAACAATCTTACTCTTTCCGAAGAACACCTGATTCAGTCGGAACCGACGTCCGATGACACGGCTATTCCGGAACAGTGAACGAACGTCCTCTGGACGCGCATCCGTGCTGACGTCAAAGTCTTTGGGTGTCTTCCCAAGCAGGAGATCGCGAACCCCTCCACCGACAAGGTAGGTGCGATACCCATGTTGAATAAGCCGATGCATGACTTTGAGCGCGTCCGGATCAATAAACTTCCGGGAGATTCCGTGCTCTTCACGGCTTAATATCAAGGGGTTACCGGGCTCGGACGGCAATTCGGGGCTAGGCCCCACCTCTCCTTCCTCTTCAGCTACAACGTCTTCGATGTCGATACTCCTCCTCAGGCGATCAGTTGCCCGCCCCCAAGGCGATAGAATTCGGCGTGGATAACGGGGCGTTGGGTCGAATCCTATGCTCTACCGAGTCCACAGCCTGGAGACAACCCGGCGAGTGGGCAAGCGGAGGGCATAGGAATTGCCCTAACACAGTGCGGGTTCGTCCGGCTCTCCTGCGGAATGCCCGTGGATTTTAGGTTTTTTCAATGGTTTCAGTGCCTTAGTTCGCGTAGACGTCGCGGCTCGGTGCGCAAAGGTTGCGTAGGCTCTATGACGCTCATTCGTAGTGACAGAGGTTTTACCCTCATCGAGCTGTTGGTCGCCATGGGGATCGTTGGGATCGCGCTCGTAACGGCCGTACCATCCCTCTCCTCTATGCACGCCCAGATGCGCTCGTCGCACGACGCCCGCCTGATCGCAGCCTCCGTTTCTCAGTGGCGTTCTGAAGCGATCCGACTGCGACGTTCAGTTGACGTGACCTTCGTCGCGCCGGTGGGCGCCACCCCCGGATCAGTCAGCGCGGATTTCGACGGAGACGGAGATCCCGAGGAAACAATTCAACTATCCCGCGCGAGTGATTGGTCACCACTCATGCCCGCTGACTTTGCCATCACGGGCCTCGGGATCATCCCCTCACTTCCCGCGGAAGGCGTTGAGGTTGAAATAGCGAACCGCGATCAGTCGACGCAGCTCACGATATTTCCCACTGGCATCATCAGTCTTGTGCAGGGTTAACGCATGAAACCGTTACTCAAAATCTTCTCGCGAGACTCCGACGAGCGAGGCTTCAGCATCGTCGAGAATTTAGTCGCGATCACGATCCTCGGAATTGCATCCGTCGCAACGATCCCGTTGATCTTTCTCTCGCTCAACGCGACGGGCGAGAGCCGAAACCAGGCGGCGGCGCTCGCAGAAGTCGAGGGTCTCGTCTCGGACTATAAGACACTCCCGTTTATCGAAGTCCTGCAGAAGATCGCGAGCAACGTTCCCTCCATCCAGGATGGAGACACCGTCACGATCACGGAGCCTCTTGAAGGTGGGCGGTCGAGCTATACCGTGACGCTCACCGCTATCAAATCCCAGTCGCTGGGGAATCCCGAAGCCGTGCGGATGTTAATCGAGGTCACGCAGCGACGTGGTACGCGAGCAGATCGCCAATATCAGTTTGAAACAATCATCAGCCAGGTGTCCTAATGTTGTTCGGATTGTTCAAACGCGAGTTTCGTGAGGCGCTCATCGCCGAGGCGGGAGTGACGCTTACGGAACTGTTGGTTGGGATGACGCTCTTCGGAGTGGTTGGTGGGACGCTTGCAGTGGCGATGACTTCGACGCTGAAAACGCTCGGTCGAGAGTACAGACTAGCTTCTGCCACCGAGGGGGTGCGACTCGCGGTGGATGTCATCAGCTCGGAGATGAAGATGGCCGCCCACGCTTCCCCTTACGTGGTTGGCGTAGATGCATCGCTCTCGAACTGCACATCGACGATTGATGTCACACCGTATCGGGTGACGTTCCTCGTTTCACAAGATGATCCGGCTGCCGCAAACGGGTTGAAGTCATATAAAGTCGGCTACGGCTATGACTCCACCTCGCAGACGCTCTACCGCGGTGTGATTGACGGAACGACGGTGACCGAGTGCCTCGCTCCGGGTGGAGATCCCCATGGTGCGCTCGTCAGAAGCCCGATTGCAGAGAAGGTCATCCCCGTCGATTACGACGGAGATGGAACAGTCGATCCTGTTTTCGAACGCGACATCACCAAACTGACGATCACCGTCGGTATTCAGGTCAAGAACGATACCGACACCTACGTCACTCAGAAGATCCGCTCTGTGGTGGACATCCGCAACTCAGAGGCAACAACATGAACCGTCGTTTGAAGAACCGCCTCACCTCGCCGCTGCTGAACGAGATTGGCCTCGCGTTGCCAGCGTCGATGCTCCTCCTGCTGGTCATTGCGACATCGACGGCAATTCTCTCGCGGGGCGCTGCCATCCAGCTCTCGACGGCAAAGACGCAAGAGATCACCGACTCGATGTTCTACGTCGTGGAGGGCGCTCTGCACGATCAGTTCCGACAGATGATGGTGATGCCAGAGGGCTGGAAGGCGCTCGCGACAATCGCGGATCGCCCTTCGGTCTACAGCTCGTATCAGCCAGGCGCATATGCTTCGACCAACGGAATCCCGAGTTGCACGGGCATCGGCTGCCTTCGGAGCCTCTACCCCGCTGGAGGCGGTCTTCTCAAGAATCTGGGACCGCTGTGGACCGAAGGCCAGAACGTGGATACGAGCAGTGCCATTGATGGGCAGTTCGATCCGCATACGCCCCCAGATGAGTACGATGTGAATCTGAGCAGTACTCCTGCATATACCCAGGTCGAGCGCTTAGAGCGCGTGCTCTCTCCCGCCGACGCTGTTGGCGCGAACCTTTCAACGCAGGGCCTCGTGCTCGGAAACAGCGAGAGCGTTCGATTCCGAGTGACCGGCTACACAGCGAAAACCCTCAAGTCACGAATGGGGCAAACTGTTATCGTCACGGTGATCGAGATGCCGGCGGTGTAAGCATCTTGGCTGTTCCGGACTGGGCGGAATGACGCGCTCAGGGGACTATCGATTCGAGTGGTGGGGGCGGACACCGGACTTCCTGGAGGACTCATGGAACGCATATCGAGTAGAATCGCATACGTGGCAACCGCGCTCTGCTTCGCGCTCATCACCGCGGCGACCCCGAGAGTCACCCTTGCCGAACCCGAGCTACCGGTGCTCTTGGCGAGAGCGAACCAGTCGAAGGTTATGTTGCTCATCGACGATACGGGATCGATGCAGGCGGGGATGGTCCATCCTGGCTACGACGTCAACGATCCTTTGAACGCGGACACCACGTATCGGATGCCGATGTTCATCTTTCGGGTGAACTCCGGGGCTGCTGCTGCATCGACGAGTCACACCGTCACTCCCATTCTGCTCGCTCTCCAACGAGGCTACTACGACAATCGCTCGAGCACCGCGGGGACGTTGTGGGACACGACGAAAACGTTGAGCCAGATCTCCACGCACAAGGCGATCTCACTGCTCAAAAAGAGCGGCACAACGAGCGGAATCAATTCGACTCGCCTCTTCCGCCTTCCGACGAATCCTGCGATCACCGGCTCAACCGTCTTCAACGTAACGAACGTCGCTACCTTCGGCGGAGTGCCGATCCGTGACGCCGCGCAAAACGAATTCTTCTTTTTCGATGTCGACTGCACCGGCACCGCGACGTATGTCGACGCGATGTGTAGCACGTCTTATCCAGAGGATTTTGCGCATACCTTCCCCCGCTTCGATGCGTTCGGCGCCATCGTTCAAAACAAGAAGCAACGCTTCTACGGGTCGATGGGCGGCACGATCTACTTCGAAGGAAAAACCATTCCACTCGCGCGAGGTTTCTACGAAGAGAAGTACCTCCGCTGGTTGCTCTATTTCGCTACCCCGGCGCAGCTCACTGAGCTTCCGCAGGAAACGCGAATTGAAGCCACTCGACGGATCGTTCGAACTTTAATTCAGAACAACCCGACGATTGCGTTCGGTATTGCGAGTTTCAATGGAACTCGCTGGACCAATACCGTGACGAACTACGACGTAGTCGACATGATTCGACACCCGTTGGGCGATCATACGGCCGGCTATTATCCCGTGATCCGTGCGAATATCGGAAGCGACCAAGCGACGCTGCTCAACGTGGTGAACCAAATCGGCGCATCGAACGGAACGCCTCCCCACGCGGCATTCGTCGAGGTCATGCGGTATTTTGATGCGCGAGGCGCGAACCGGTACAAGTACTTCGGAAAGGACCGCTACTCGGGTGTCGATTACGCCTCGAGTCCGATCACGAGTGAGTGCGATGCGCACTTCGTGGTGATGCTCACTGACGGTATCCCGATGGATGACTGCCGCAATCGGTTCGATCGCGGCGCGGGTGAGGCAAACATTCCTGATATCGATGGAGACCCAGATCCGGGATATCCCGCCAGCACGTGCATCGATGGTTGGGAGCAGTATCTCGATGACGCTGCCTTCCTTGCCCGCATACATGATTTCAGTCCGTTGCCTGGCACGCAGAGCCTCACGAGCTTTGCG
>JADYYL010000374.1 GCA_020853655.1 Deltaproteobacteria bacterium | reverse complement strand
TGCTCCGACTCTCGAGTTGAGAGAAGGTGACGGTGCACTCCTTCTGGGGCCAGCTCTGCGCGTCGTATAACCGGAGAAATTCGATCCCCACGACGGCGTAGATCAAGAAGCCGCTGAGGCACAGCAATCCGAGTCCGGTGAGTGCGGTGACTCGACGAAAACCAATTGGCGTCGTTTGCGGTGAATACGTCGACGGCCGATCTCGTGGCGTGAGCCACGTCCAGGCAAGTCCGTAAACGCCGATGAGTATGAACGGAAGAGGAAAGAGCGAGACCAACATCTCCGGCACGTAAGGACGGTCGAGAACCGCCTGTTCTGGAGAATCGGGGTTGAAGTAACAGGTGTGCTGCGATCCGGGAGGATAGAGCGCCGTGATGACCTCAATGGGTTGCCTCGACGCCTTCGGCGCTCGCGTGAAGCGGTGTCCGGTTCGTGTACGGCTGCCGTCTAAGTATCGATAGGACACCACCGGCGCGCCTGTATTATCGAATGCTGGCGCTACTGAAACAACCTCGCAGATCGCGCGCTGCCAGAAATACGGTGGCGCGGAACTCACCATGTCCAGCGAAATGAAATAGAGAAACAGCGATCCCGCGAAGAGGAAGAGACCGGAGAATATCGATCCCCCGATTCGGTTCGGAGCAGACGAGGTCGAGCCACGCCTCGATTTAATAGTATTGTCCATCCAACTCCGGGTCCGCTGTGTAACAAGAGGCGCGGGTGCCGCGCGTCCGTAACTTACCGACGGGGTCAGGTCTTGTTCAAGGAGAATCGAAGGAACGGAAGCCTTCTCGGACTCGGCGCTCATTTCCCACGAGGAGCCGCCCTGCCGTCCGAGAAAAGCGCGCCGGAGGCGGCGAAGAGAGCCCGACGAGACGATCTGCGAACTACCGTTGGAGAATTTCTCGCGCCTTCTCCGCCAAGGCGGTCAGCGGAAATGGCTTTTGGATGAAGTGTTGGCGTTCCCCAAGGAGGTCGCTCAACGCAGTCTCCTCGGTGAAACCGCTCGAGAAAAGCACGGGAATCGGGTTCGGAAGCTCGCGTAGCTCTCGATACATGTCCCTCCCGCTCATGACCGGCATCTCCGTATCGAGAAAGATAAACGCGATCTCGGATGTGCGCTTCTTGAAGAGCTCAAGCCCTTGCTCCCCATCCTCCGCTTCGAGGACTGAAAATCCGCGTTCCTCGAACACCGTGCGCACGAGCTCCCGGATGACGGGCTCGTCGTCAACGACGAGCACAGTCCCCTGGCCTCGCCACTCCTCCGGTGCGCTCGAAACGTGATCGAGCGGTGCAACGACCGTCTCGTCGATCGGAACGAAAAATTCGAAGCGACTTCCAACGCCGACTTCCGACGTCACCTTGATCGTTCCCCCATGGGCTCGCACGATACCCAGCACCGCGGCTAAACCCAGGCCCCGACCCCGAACTTTCGTGGTGTAGAACGGGTCGAATATCCGCGCGACCGTCTCCGAGTTCATGCCGCACCCGTTGTCCTCGACGCTCACACACACGAACATCCCACCCGGCTTCGCAACTTCAATGAAACTGTCACGAAAGAGCTCACGCGATCCTCGGTGCACCTTCGTCGAGACGAGCACGCGCCCCGTTTTGCCATCCATCGCATCCGCAGCGTTCGCGATCAGATTCATAACAATCTGTCGGATCTGCGTGATGTCCGCACGAACGAGCGGCAGCGAACCTTCGAGCGCAAACTCAAGCTTCACGTTCTGCCCAACGACAGAACCAAGCAGCGCAGTCATCTCGCTGAATACGCCAGTGATATCCACCGGCTCTGGATCCACTCGACCCCGTCCAGCATAGGCGAGCAGCTGTTTGACCAGATCGCTCGCCCGCTTCGCGCCGATTTCGATCTGCTGCAATCTCGCCGTCGCGGGCGAATCCTCGCCAACAGCCTTCCGAGCGAGCTCAAGGTTGCCGATCATGCCGGTGAGAATGTTGTTGAAATCGTGCGCGACGCCGCCGGCGAGGAGGCCGAGGCTCTCGAGACGTTGGACGTTTCGAAGCTGATCTTCGAGGCGCAGCCGCTCCTCCTCGCTTCTCTTCTGTTCGGTGATATCCGTCGCAACGCCAAGCACCTGCCGTGCGATACCATCGCCGTCGACGATTGGCCGTTTGACGGTCTGGAGATATCGAACTCGCCCGTGCGCGTCGGTGAGCCGCTCCTCGGTAATCAGCTTCTCCTTCCGGCGCTCCATCACCTCGAGATCGTCGTTTCGAAAATGCTCCACTTCGGCAGTCACAGGATTGAAATGGGCGTCGGTCTTCCCGGTGAGCTCTTCAACGGTCACACCATACGCGTCTGCGACGGCTTGGTTGACGAGCGTGAAACGCCCGTCGCGGTCCTTCGCAAATATGAAGTGCGGATTAATGTCGATGACTTGTCGAAAGAACGTGCTCTGCTGCAACAGTGCCTGATCTTTTTGAGCGAGCACGAAGCTCTTCAGCTTCGTGACGTCTTGCACCTGCGTGATGACGTAACGCACTTCGCCGTCGCGGTTGCGGACGAGGCAGCACGTGAGCTGTACCCAGATCGGGCTCCCCGATTTCTTCATGTAGCGCTTGATCACATCCTGATAGCCAGGATCGTCGGTAAACAGACGCGAAAAGGAGTCGCGACTTTTTCGGCGGTCTTCCTCATACGTAATCTCCTCGTATGATTTGCCGACGAGCTCACGCTCAGAATACTCCAGCATGCGAGCGAATGCTGGGTTGACGCACACGATGCGCCCGACGATGTCGAGCACTGCTATTCCGCCTGCGGTGAATTCAAATGTGCGTTTGATGAGAGATTCGGCGCTTTCTTCCGATGTGAACTCGGTGAGCCCGAATGAATCGAGGAACTGATCGTCACGGAGAGGTCTGTGTTCGCGCACTTCTCTCATGAGGCGTTCCTCACTGTTCGTTTACGTGAACCGTTTATACCACAGCTTGATACCCGAAAGTGAAGCTCCAGGCTCAAGTAAGGCAATCGGAGAGAGCGCTGGGAGAAGCGAAGTAATTCGAGCGCCTTATCACGCCCAACTTCGATGGAGTTAAAGCGACCGTCCAGATCGCGGGCCTCCGCTCGTTTGAACTCTGTTGTGACACAGTTCGAAAATGAGACAGCGAAATCAGTTGAGATCGATCAATCGAAACTTTCCCGGCTCGATCGTTCCTGAGGTAAGAAATCGGACAGGACCCCGCGCACGCGTGAGAAACATTCTTCCCTGTAGATATCGACGGATTGACTGCGCGTCGGTGTGTCCTCGTCGGAGCGGCTCAGCGAGAATCATCACCGCGTCGTAAGCACTGACCGCTCGTAAGCGTTGGACATCATCGAATGACGCGAAGCGGCTCTCGACGAATTCGCGATCGCTGAATGACGCCTGACAATATCGACCGGGGAGTTTCGCGGCGAGTCCGGCACCACGAACCGCACTTGCCGATTCATCAAGAAACATCACGATCGGCTTTTGTTTCAACTGTGAATAGCGATCGACGAGATGGCGCAGCGGTTTCGGGCTGCGAACCGAGATGATCCAGACGTCCGCATTCGAATCCAACAGGGGCAACGTCGCGCGTTCAAGATCTGATTCCTCCGTCAATGTGAGGAACGAGACAACCTCCATCTCAGCCCGCGGGGCGGCATCCCTTGCTTCCTGGGCAAAGTAATCCTGCGGCTGCCCCTCGCCGATGATCGCAACCCGCTTCCGATCCTCGTTCTCGAGCGCTTTGAAGATGAGATGAAGCTGATCCTGAATAGGGTATGCGGTCGAATACACCCGTTCATAGCGATACGGTTCGCGTTTAAAGGCGCCAACATGCGCACTTGGGGAGAGAAAGAAGAGTTCCGCGATACCGACGGAACCCATGTGGTAGATCGAACGCTCGAGCGACGTGGGTCCGACAACAGCGGCGATCCCCTTGTTTGCGCGCAGACGGGACATCGCCCCGCCAAGCCCCTCATCGCTACTTGCCGTGTCCTCCACAACGAACTCCAGAGCGGGTCCATCGCCACGAAGGTCGGCAAATGCCTGCGTTGCGCCTTCGAGCTCGGCTTTCCCCATACGAGAATCAGTGCCGGTGAGCGACAAGAGTCCGCCGAGGCGGAGACGCGTCTCGTTCTCCTCCGCCGCAGCGAAGGGAAGGGAGCAGTAAAGAAAGACGAAGGCCGCAAACCATGCGCGCCCGTTGAGAAGCGGGGGTTTCATTGATTTGACCTCTGTTCGCTCTGCGCTCAAGCCTCCCCCCGAGTAACATTCCGTGGGCCACTTCGGTAGACCGGTTCAGCCGCTTCTCCCATCTCAAGCGCTCTGGCGCCGCCTATTTTGAGTCGCACCGCGGAGGCCGCCGCAAAACCTGTTCATGAAATCACTCTCCTCAGCTATAACGAAACGACTGCAATCGAAGTCAGTTCTCCGCGTCCGGATTCTTTGGACGTCGAGGGCGTTCACCACTTTCTCCGAGGAGTTCTTCATGGATCTGCAAGCTGTGCGGGCCCGAGTTCAACACATCCTGAAGGACCCCGTCGGCGTCTGGGATACAATCCGAAATGAGTCCCCCGATCCCAAAGACCTGATCGTCAACTATGTGCTGCCGCTCGCCGTCATTTCGAGCATCTCGCAGTTCATCCGAATGGCCGTGATCGGTATTTCCATTCCGTTCATTGGAACCGTCCGAGTCGGCGTCATGTCGGCACTCGTCGACAGCATCATTTACATTGGCGCGGCCATCGCGGGTCTCTTCGCTCTCTCATTCGTGTTTGCTGCGATCGCGCCGAAGTTCCAGGGGACTTCAAATCAGATGAGAGCGCTTCAGCTGCTCGCCTACGGTTCGACCGGCATGTTCGTTGGTGGCGTCGCGATGCTGGTACCGATCGTCGGCTGGCTTCTTTCGTTCGGCTTTAGCATTTACGGTCTCTACACGCTGTACCAGGGGATCACGCCGATGCTCGAAGTTCCGAGGGAGAAGCGTCCTATCTTCTTCGGGGCCTCCCTCCTCGCCATGGTTGTGCTCGGGCTCCTTTTCCAGCTGATCCTTCCTTCGCGACAACCCGCCGGAATGAGGATCGACACCCCCCAAGGCTCATTCGATACGAATGACCTGAACGAGGCGACCCGGAACGCGGAGAAGTTCTTGAAGAGCCTGCCCAAGTAGATCTGTTTTGGGCATGGGCGTGACGAGCGACGGAAGGCTCGCTCGTAAGGATAAGATATCATCTTGGTTGGCCGTAAACCTGTTTTCGCGGGCAGAGAATCTGCGACCGTGGAATACCAGAAAAAACGTATCGGGGGACGGTAGGACAGCATCGCTGCTGCCTACCGTCATTCAGTTGCGCG
>JADYYL010000373.1 GCA_020853655.1 Deltaproteobacteria bacterium | reverse complement strand
TGCCGTTCACGGACACTCGCTCTCCATCTCCGGTATTTAAATCGAGGCGGCCATTCTCTCTCGACACAGCGAAGCTCATGTCCTCGCTGCTGTGCTCGCCGCCAGGGGAAACGTGAGAATCTGGACCGCCAACAATGCACTGGGTCTGGTCGTCAGTGAAAACGAACTCGTCTTCGAATCGCTCGCCGGAGAAGATAAGGAGTGACGAGGCGACCTCGCCGGCTCGGGGGAGTTGGACGTGCAGGCGAATGTCGCCGACTTGGACGATGTCCGCGTCGCGGAGCAGCCGCAGATGATCGGGATGGACCTGAACGCCATTGAGCCAGGAACCGTTTGTGCTCGCGAGATCGCAGAAAAGCCACTGGCTTCCGGCATCCACGAAGCAAGCGTGGCGTCTCGACACCTTGGCACTATCAATCACGATCGAATTCTCCGGTTCGCGGCCAAGGGTCGCGTTCCCAGATTCGAGGTTGATCAGCGGCTCAATGCCGACTTCAGTCTCTATGTATACGCTTATCGGGGTAGGCATACCCGTTACGATGACCCGCGTTTACTCACGAATTCAAAAACATACCCGGCTGACCGAGTTTTCACGGGTTCGGCAGAAAAACCGCGACCGGATTCAATCCGGGGAAGTCTATTCGCCATTCCTTTCGTTTGGCAACCGTTTCCGACTGCCCCTCGCGCAGATTCACGAACAAGATTCGTGCAACAAAGGGAGAGGAGCAGGAAAAATGAGGGCAGGATCCAGAGCGCTAGAATTCTGCGGTTTTCGGCTAGCATAGTCAGCGCCCCACTTGGCAAACCAGTCGCCGGGGGCGTCCGGACAGGGTGTCAACGATTCGTGCGACGTATCGGGGTAGCGGGGGGAGCCATCAACTCCTCAACAAGCCGAGCATCGCACACGATGGGGACGCCGTAGCGTCTCGCAGTTCGAATCACTTCGCGTGCGGCCTCTGCAGACGCGCAACCGACGATCTCGGACCCGTTCGCACCGCCAAGGACGACCGCTCGATGCCGCCGGGAGGAGCGCAGGCTCGCAAGGGAAGTGGTTACTGGGAATGGCTTCACTGACGTCCCTGAAGTGTTCCAGTGTCGTGTGTTCGACTGACGCTACTTGCTCGTTGGCTGAGCGGAAGAGCTTGGCGATGGCTTTCGTCCTTTCGTTCCGTTTCCGTTCCCATTTCTGGGCGCGGGATCACCGTCGGCGTTGACTGCTCCCTCAGAGAGCGGGGAGCTCTCTTCCGGGGCATCGCTAGAGTGAGTCTTCACGATAACGTCATCGAGAAGTGGAGAGGGATGACTATCGCCTGAAGATTCAAGAGTCACCACCGGGCGGGCCGTAATGTCGTCATCTGGAGAAGCGCTCGTCTCCGCCCCCTGTCGCAGCTGTTCGAGAGGCGGGAGGTCGAGATCCGGATCCTCGGTTTCGTCGTCGAGCTCTTCATCAGTGAGCCCGAGTCCCTCTAACTCTGAACGGGTCAGCACCTCATCACCGAGGAGATCATCACTGTGGAGATCATCACTGTGGAGATCATCACTGTGAAGATCATCACCGTGGAGATCATCACCGAGCAATTCATCCTCAAGCCTTCGGAATCCTCGACGGCGCGGTTGCGCACTCTCTTCTGACTCATTCAGGGCGCTCACGAAGGTCGCGCTCGCGCCAAGGGGCTCGGAAAAAGAGTCGCTCAAGGATCCCATCGGCAATGGAGAGGCGATAGCAACTGGCAGTGGAGCGGTGGGAAGCACACCCGGGAGAGGCGCATGAGGTGCGAGAACATCTGCGGCGAGCACGTCTCCGTGGCTCTCTTCCGAGCTTCGCAGGGGTTCGATTTCAATTCGCTCCGCAAGCTCTTTCGTCGCATCAGACCGACTATCGCGTTCGGCATGCTCCGCAACGGGCACGTAGAGCGTGAACACAGAGCCATATCCGACCTGGCTCTCCACTGTGATCCGACCACCGTTACGACGCGCGAGGGCATATGCAGCAGCCAGACCAAGACCGGCACCCGAAAAGCTCAGCCCTGTCTCCTGATCGACATTCTTGGTGGTGAAGAAGGGTTCGAAGCACCGTCGCCGCGTGTCTTCGTCCATACCGAGCCCATGGTCTCGCACCACGATTCGCACGTAGTAGCCGTAAGACACGTCGTAATGGGGGCTCTTCTGATTGACGCGAAATGCATCGGTCGACACCTCGACGACACCGCCGTTGGGCATAGCATCTGCCGCGTTCGAGAGCATCGTCGACAGAATACGCAGCACTTGTCCCCCGTCGACAAGCGCTGTGGGCAAGTTGTCGGAGAGAGAAATCTTCAGCTCGTGGTTCGAACGAACCAAGCGGTGCAGCGTATCGTGGTGACGCTCGATCAGCTGATTGACGTTGCAGACATCTTTCCGCGCTTCTTCGAGGTGCGCAAAGCTGAGTAACTGTTTGACGAGACCCGCTCCGCGAATCGCAGCTTCGTTGATGATCGACGCGGACTTCTTCACGCGAACTTCTGTCGGCGCTTGCATCTCCAGGAGCGATGCCTGGCCCATGATTGCTTGGAGGACGTTGTTGAAATTGTGCGCAATTCCTGCCGCGAGAAGACCGGCCGTCCGCATTTTCTCTGCTTCTGCGATTCGATCTTCGAGTCGAGTACTGAGAATCGTAACCGCAACTTCGCTCGCGAGACTTTGGAGCAGCGTAATCTCCTCTTCCTGAAGCGCCGGGTCATTTGGACCCGGCTGCGCAGCAAGCACTCCAAGTACCTGACCGCCTGCCATCAAGGGAACGAGGATGACCGAGTGAATGGCGAGCCGCGAGAAGATTCGGCGAACGCCGAACTCCTGCAGCACTTCATCAGCATTCTCCAAAACAATTGGCGCACGAGCGCTCACCGCTCGTGCGATCGGATGGTCACGGCCGACCAGCTCCACGTTCATCTCGATCAGTCGTCGGCGCCATCCAGGCCCAAACGCTGCCTGTCCAACGATTCGCGTGCCCATATCGTTGAGCAGTCCCAACCAAAGCCGCTTCAGGCCCAGCTCATCTCGAATGATTGTGAACGCACTCTGGAACACTTCATCGGCGGAGACGTTGCGCGATAGTTCGTGACTCAGACGGTAGAGAGCGGAAAGATTCTTCGTTTGCTTCTGATACAGCGCAAGCAAGTTTGCCTGACGCGCGGCGAGGCCAATCTGGTTCGCTGCCGCGCTCACGAGCATCACCGTTCCGCCATCGAAGCGCGCGCGCTCCCGCGAGAACAGACCGATTGCCCCAAGGATTTCATCTTCGGTCGCGATCGGCACAATGACGACCGAGCGGAGGTGCTCCTCATCAACGATTGCACGGCTCGCACGGGAGTCCGTTTCCAGATCCGCCACGAACAACGATTGTCCGTTCTTCGCGACGTATGCCGCGAGCCCGGCGATCGTCGACTGAACTTCATGTCGAGAAGGGAACTGCTCGGAGAATCCGGAATGGGCAACGAGTTCCAGCTTCTCATGGCGCATCGGCGGATAGAGAAAACAGAGGCCCGCATCGGCGCCTGTCGCCTCGCAAAGTGCGGCAACCCCACGCGAGGCGATGCTCGAGGGCTCCAAGTAGCCACGGATTGCCGAAGAAACGGTGTAGAGTGCGCTGATCTTCTTGCTCTGCACGTCGAGCGCTTATTGAGCATAGCGCCGTGAAGAAATGTCGATTACGAAGCC
>JADYYL010000372.1 GCA_020853655.1 Deltaproteobacteria bacterium | reverse complement strand
TAGCAAAGGACGCTCTTTTTGTGTATATAACTCGAACATTTCACGTTTGAAATGTTTGACCGAGCTGCGACTCAAGATAAAGAGCGGTTCTTCTTCAAAAAATTCTTCAGTTGCCGGAGGCGTCCGATTGGACTTCTGCGAGACTCCTGGAAGAATCGCTTGAGCGGAGTTGTCCGCTGACGAGCTCCCGGTTGTGAGTCCTTTTTTGACGTTCGACGTCGCGAACATTTCACGTCCGGTTGGAGACAACGATCGGAGGGTCGCCGAGCGACGTGGTTGAGGAAGCTCACTTCACGTGGTCGGATTCTCCCGAATGCGCGATGCTCGTCGTGCAGTCGCTCACGGGCAACTATCAGAACGAAGCCAGGTAGGTGGAAAAGACGATATGTCGGGACACTCAAAGTGGGCGACCATCAAGCGGAAGAAAGGCGCAACGGACGCCAAGCGCGGAAAGATTTTCACTCGTGCCATTCACGAGGTTGTCGTGGCGGTTCGAGAGGGCGGCGGCGGTGATCCAAATGGGAACGCGCGGCTTCGCTTCGCGATCGATCGCGCGAAAGCCGTGAACATGCCGAACGATACGATTGATCGCGCGATTAAGCGTGCGACAGGCGAGCTCAAGGACGGTGCCGAACAACAAGAGCTCACGTACGAAGGATATGGTCCAGGCGGGGCCGCTGTCCTTGTCGAAGTCATCACCGATAACAAGAACCGCACCGTGGGAGAGATCCGCGGGGCCTTCACGCGTGCTGGCGGCGCTCTCGGCGAAAACGGGTGCGTCGGCTGGATGTTCAAAAAGAAGGGGATGCTGACGGTCAAGAAATCGGACATCGGCGAGGAGCAGGTGCTTGAGCAGGCGTTGGAAGCGGGGGCTGAAGACGTTGCGGGATCGGAGGAACACTGGGAAATTACGACTGATCCGACCGCCTTTCATACGGTCCGCATGTCTCTCGAGAAATCTCTGAAGATTGAGACCGCAGAGCTTCAGCACATTCCGGGGACATGGGTCACTCTTCGAGGCAAAGAGGCGGAGTCCATGATTCGGCTCGTGGAAGCGCTCGATGATCTGGATGATGTACTCAACGTCTGGACAAACTCAGACATCGAAGAGGGAAGCGTCGAGTGATTGGAGCCCTTCGAGGAAAAGTCATGCAGAAGCTCGCGACCGAGCTTCTCGTGGACGTGCACGGTGTCGGATACATCGTCACGGCGAGTGCCCGCGCCATGTCTCGCGCGGCTGCTGTTGGTTCCGATATCGAGTTGGTTATTTATACCGACGTCAAAGAGAACGCGATTTCGCTTTTTGGTTTCGCAGATCAGCTTGAGCGTGAAGTCTTTATGCTGCTCAAGAAAGTGAAAGGAATCGGCCCCAAGTACGGGATGGCGATCGTCTCTTCGCTTGGACCCGAGGGAGTGCTGAGCGCGATCGGCCGCGGAGAGGTCGCGAGGCTCAAGGAAGTTCCGGGCGTCGGAAAGAAGACTGCGGAACGGGTGCTTGTTGAGCTGCGGGAGTATGTCGGTGATCTCGCTCGCGAGTCGGCTGACCAAACGATACTCGCCGTCGAGCGGCTGCGAGACGACACCACCGAGCGCGAGCCTCTCGGTGGCACAGAGTCCGATGCTGTCCTTGCTCTTGAGAAGCTCGGTTTTGCGCGCGACCGGGCAAGAAAGGCCGTGGAAGCTGCCGTTCGAGAGAATGTCGCCGTGCACGACGCTGGGGAATTGCTCCGCTTATCTTTTGCACACCTTTCCTAGGTGAACATGCCGAAGCATCCGAAGACCGAAGAGCGCGTCGTTGTTGAACGCCTCACTTTGACGGACGCTGAGAGTGCGGACGACGATCAACTTTGGAATGACGACGATCGACAGATCGGCCTCCGTGGCGCGCTCGATTCAACGCAACTTGCAGAAGACGGATTTCAGAATTCGTTACGCCCGACCCGGATGGACGACTATGTCGGCCAGCGAAAGGTCTGTGAGAATTTGCAGATCGCAGTTTCTGCCGCGAAACGGCGCGGCGATACGCTCGATCACATCCTCCTCTACGGTCCGCCAGGTCTGGGAAAGACGTCGCTTGCCGCTGTCATCGCCCGTGAACTGGGCGTCGAGTTCCGCGCAACGTCGGGCCCCGTCCTTGAGCGCCCGGGGGATCTCGCCGCCATTGTCTCGGGCCTGAGTACTAACGACGTGTTGTTTATCGACGAGATCCATCGCTTGCCGAGAGTCGTCGAGGAGATCTTGTATCCTGCGATGGAGGATTATCAGATCGATATCGTCGTGGGGCAGGGGGCGGGAGCTCGGTCGGTCAAGTTGAGCTTGAAACCCTTCACGCTCATTGGTGCAACGACACGCACCGGACTGTTGACCGCTCCACTGCGAGACCGGTTCGGAATCACCGAGCGAATGGAATTCTATAACGACGACGAGCTCCGAGAGATCGTCATGCGTTCTGCCGGAATACTCAACGTCGTGATCGATGAAGACGGGGCGCTCGAGATCGCTCGCCGATCTCGTGGGACGCCTCGCATTGCCAACCGTCTGTTGAAGCGGACACGCGATTTTGCCCAAGAGCGGGCCGGCTCGAAAGTCACCCGCGAAGTGGCTGGCGCAGCGCTCGATCGGCTCGAGATCGACTCGCTCGGTCTGGACAAGATGGATCGTGCTTTGATGCTCGTTATCATCGACAAGTTCGGCGGTGGCCCGGTGGGATTGGATACGCTCGGTGCAGCGCTCAACGAAGAGAAAGAGACGATCGAGGATGTCTACGAACCGTTCCTCATTCAACGCGGATTCCTGCGCAGGACTCCTCGCGGGCGCGAAGCGACGGCGCATGCATTCGAGTACTTCGAGCGAGCACCGGGAAAACGTCCTGAGCTTCAGGAAGAGCTCTTTAAGTAGGCTCGAAGAACTCAGTGCCCGCCCCAACCGCAGCTGGGTAAAAGCAGATAGGTCAGCATGAAGCGCCAACGAATCTTTGCCACCGCGCTCATCATTCTGCTGATCCTCTTCCTCTCCATCATCGGTGGGCTATTCTATCAAGAGCTGTCTGCTCTCGGTGCCGAGCACCTGCTCTCGAATCTCGGGTTCTTCATGTTGATGAACCTGAACATCGTCGTGTTGATGGTGCTCGGATTCCTCGTCGTCAAGAACATCGTCAAACTCGTTCTCGATCGGCGTCGGAAAATTCTCGGTGCGCAGCTGCGGACCCGACTTGTATTGGCGTTCGTCGGTCTTGCGCTCGTCCCGACGGTGTTGCTCTTTACGGTATCGCGAGGAATCGTCGGGTCGGTTCTTCAAGGGTGGTTCTCTCCGCAAGTGGCGGCGACCGTCGATGGTGCGCTTGGAGTGGCGAAGTTCCACTACGACGCTGTTGAAGAGGATGTCTATCGAGAGACCTACTATCTGTCGCAGCAGATCTTGGACGTTGCACAAACGCAGGCGACCTCCCAAACGAACAACATTCCAGCCGGAGGCTTGGAAGACGCGGCTCCTCTTCGCGCTTTACTCGAGTCGCGTCTTCGCGAATACGGGCTCAGCCACATCGCGCTTATGACGCAGAGCGGAGAGATCGTTGCGGAGACGGCGAGCGCTGCCGTCGGAGGATCGCAGAAGTTCGACCTCGAGTCGGTGCGGCGCGCGGGGGCAGGAGCGATTCTCGTGCGCCCCGAGCAGTCATTGAGTGGGGAGTATCTTCGAGGGTATGCCCCGATCTCGCCGCATGCGATTCCAGAGAGAATTCTTCGACCGGGAACGCAGCAACGACCGAGTGCTCTCGATCTCCCGACAGGGCCTCCGGCAGTGTACATCGTCGTTACCTCAGTGCGAATCAGCAGCGAACTGCGGAAGCTGATGTCCGAAGTGATCGATGCTTACGATAACTACAAGGAAGTGCGCTCTTACCGAAGGCTCGTGTCTCAGGGTTATCTGCTTAGCCTCGTTGTGGTGACGTTCTTTGTTCTTGTCGCGGCAATTTGGGTGGGCTTCTACCTCGCGCGAATGATCTCTGTACCGATCCAACACCTGGCGGCGGGAACGCAAGAAGTGGCGCGAGGAAACTTGGAGTTTCGGATTCCGGAGATTGGCGGGGATGAACTCAGCATCCTCGTTCACTCCTTCAATCAGATGACTGGGGATCTCAAGCGCACGACAGGGGAACTCGTCGCGCGACGAAAATACATGGAGACGGTGCTTGCCAGCGTCGGCGTCGGGGTTATCTCCGTTGACCCTCGAGGGAAGGTAACGACCGTGAACCCAGCGGCGGTTGAGATCCTCAACCTTCCTCAGGAGGCATTGGACGGAACTCCTGCGGTTCATGAGGTCATGCCTCCTCGCGTTGCCGAGGAGATTCAGAAGCTTCTCCAGCAGAACCTCTCGACCCCAACGGAACCCATCTCTTCTACCGTGTCGTTAACGATCGCCGGAGAGAATCGGCAGATTCAGGTCAGTGCATCACCTTTGCTCTCCGACAATGGAGAGGACCTGGGGACCGTCTTTCTCTTTGATGATCTGACTGAGCTCGTGAGCGCTCAACGAATGGCCGCTTGGCAGGATGTGGCTCGGCGGATCGCGCATGAAATTAAGAACCCGCTCACGCCGATCCAGCTCAGTGCGCAACGCATCCAGAAACGTCTCGGCGATGGTCAGAATACCGGAGAGCTGTCGGAGAATGAGCGGCGTATTGCGCTGGAGTGCGCAGAGGCGGTCGTTCGGCAGGTTGAAACACTTCGCGTTCTTGTGAACGAGTTTTCGCGTTTCGCTCGGATGCCAAAGTCGCAACCTGCGCCAATGGATCTCAATACTCTTGTGCGCGAGACGGTCCGGGTCTTCCAAGATGGCAACCCAGAGATTCAATTCGTTGCCGAACTCGATGGAATGCTTCCCGTCGTTGAGCTCGACCGAGAACAGATGTCCCGCGTGCTCCTGAATCTGCTCGCAAATGCGGTGGCCGCAGTTCGTGCCGCAAGCGCAGAAAATGCCGGCCGCTCGGGCGAGGTCCGGGTGGCGACATTGGTCGATGCGAACCTCGGGATGCTGTCATTGGTCGTTGCGGACAATGGGATCGGGATTCCTGACGCGGATAAACCGAGGCTCTTTGAACCGTACTTCTCGAGGCGAGAAGGCGGCACGGGGCTCGGCCTTGCTATTGTGAGCTCCATTATCGCCGACCATAGCGGATTCATCCGTGTTCGAGATAATCTTCCGCATGGAGCGATGTTCGTCGTTGAGCTCCCCATTCGAGAATCACGGACCAAGAAGCCGCTCGTCTCGAACTAGGGAGGCCTTGATTCCGCTTTGATCGTCTCGGGTGGTCGAAGCTCGAGTGCGTTACTATTTCAGAATGTGTTTGGGTTGTGCGCGGCGAAAGACGTTCTGCCAGATTGTGAGAAGAGCGGCTCCATCGACTTCGTTACCGCGGGCTTGATCCGACAAATCACGCAGAGTTTACTTCTGAGGACCGAATGGCGAATTACACCCTCTCTTCCACGATTACGCTTCCGGAATTCATTCGCGCTCAGCAAGTTCTTCACCCAAACGCTTCAAGTGATCTGACCAACGTTCTCCTGAGTATCGCGCTTGCCACCAAGGTCGTCGCACGCGGCGTCAACATGGCCGGACTCGCGTCGATGCTAGGGATGACGGGCGAAACGAATGTACAGGGAGAAGCGGTTCAGAAACTAGATGTCTTTGCCGACCAAGTGTTCGGAGCGATGCTTGGGAAGTCCGGAGAGGTTATCTCCATGGTCTCGGAGGAACGAGAGCAGCTGTTTGCCGCGCAGAACACAACGCGCGAGTCTAAGTATGTCGTGGCATTCGATCCGCTCGACGGCTCCTCGAACATCGATGTGAACGTCGCGATCGGCACGATTTGGGGAGTCTCTCGTCGCGAGAGCCGTCGCGCGAAGGTCGATCCTGCGCATCCACGTGACTTCCTCCAGCCAGGTGAGCGCCAAGTTGCTGCGGGTTATACGATCTACGGTTCGAGCACGATGTTCGTATTTTCGACGGGTGACGGAGTTAACGGATTCATCCTCGATCCAGAGATCGGTGAGTTTGTGTTGACGCACCCGAAGATGCGAATTCCGGAAAGCGGAGCCACCTACAGCTGTAACGAAGGGAACTATCATTCGTGGAGCAACGGAGTGAAGCGGTTCGTCGACGGCTGTAAACAGAATGGCGCAAGTCGACCGAAGCCTCTCTCGCTCCGATATGTTGGCTCACTCGTTGCGGACTTCCATCGCACGATGCTCAAAGGCGGAATTTTTCTGTATCCCGCGGACAAGCGGAATCCTGGCGGCAAGTTACGACTTCTTTACGAGTGTGCACCGCTCGCGTTTATCGTTGAACAAGCTGGAGGAAGGGCAAGCGATGGCACGAGCCGAATCCTCGGCATCACACCAAAGGACATCCACGATCGATCTCCATTCATCATCGGCTCGCCAAGGCTTGTTGAGGAGTGCGAACGAGAGGTCGCTGAGCACCAATAGGGACCCTCTGAATAGGCACCCATTTGGCGGCCACAATTTATTAGAGCGTGATTAGGCTCAGCCGCTCCAATCACGACGTGCGCTCGGGCGGCGCGCCTCGTGAGTCGACAGAATCTGACGAGTAGAAAGTGGAGCTCGCTCGCTGATCCCCGGGCGGGGAGCTCTGCTGAGATTTGCTACGTTTGGCGGGGGCCGTCTTCCATGAGCCGGTCACGAATCGCCTGAACTGCGAAAAGAAACATTCCCGCGCCGAGGGCGGAGTTCGTTGATTGAGCACGGAATCCGGCGTCAGCAAGCTGACTCTCGAGAACGTTGGCGGCAGATCCGACGGCACTCGGATCCATGTAGGCCTGAGCGAGGTATCCGACGCGCGTGCCCTGCGATCCGAAAAACTGCTGCGCCAATTCGGGGACGCGCTTGGCAAGCGCCTGATCCGAAGGAAGCGAGGGTGAGCGCAGCTCATTGAGCGATTGACCGCGGGTCAGTTGCTGGATGAGCGCAGTGGTTCTGTCAGTCGATAGCATGATTTCCTCGCATGGCTGGTGCCTCTCCCTGTTATTCGGAGTGGCCCAAAATCGTTACCTGAATCCCCTTGCTTCCGCGAGCGTTCGTCGAGGAAGGCCGGATTCGTGAGGCGACCGAACGACGATTCGCCCCTGAAAGGCTCTGAAACGATGCCAACCCCCTGTCCGGACTTCACATTTCCTTCGACGGATAGGATACTTCGGCGGGGAGGAACGGCATAACTTTCAGAGAATCAATCTCGCAATATAAGCAGATTAGTTCTTGAGAATGACTTTCTTCCTTGCGCTCCGCGGTCCAAGCAGCAGAGCGAGTGGATCAAGATAGGTAGTTCGCGAGAGTTTGTCCTGTTATGGCAACTGGTTTTCGACTCGACATGCAGATCTGTGAACTGGTGAGCGCTTCGTGCCGAAAGGCCGGCTTCTTCACCAGCCTGACGCTCATTCAAGCCGTCGGAATGGTCGTCGCGCTTCTCGCTGTCGTCGTCGTCAGCTACATGGCGGCGCGCGGAGGACGTGGAGTCGAGCGAGGACCGAAGCAGGGAGCGCGGCCGAAACGCTCTCGGGGCAACGAGCTTGGTTCAAGCGATTTTGCCGATCGCGAACAGATCCGACGCTGGGTCACTCCGAACGAAAAACTCGACACTATTCTTTACTGCTCCGAACTTCGTGGCTCTCATGGCAAGGGGTTCGGCCCGAGCAAGTTGATCCTTCCGAACGGCGAGCGAAAC
>JADYYL010000371.1 GCA_020853655.1 Deltaproteobacteria bacterium | reverse complement strand
TTGCTGCTGATGCCCCCGCGCCGACGAGCGCCGCACTGGATTTGAGTGACGATGCGGTGATGATCACAGTCTTGAATCAGAGCAAGGGGCAGAACGTCGTTCTGCGCCTCTATTCTGGAACCGAACTCAGCGGCAAGCTTACCGAGGTAGGGGAGTTCGCCGTTCGAGTCACTGAGCTGACAGGGAAAGAATTCTACGAAGCGGTCGTCCGGACTGACAATATCGACGCCGTGATCACGAGATCGAAAGGGAAGTGATTAAGACCAGCGTGCGAGGGCGGCATATAGCCCTCGCACGGTAGCCAGCAGACGCGCGCTTTGCTGCGCAGAGTGCGTGTCAGGGTAAGGACGTTATCACCAAGGCAAACAAACCTGTCTCGGAGTAAGGCGTCGACTTACAGAACACACCGCCGATGGAATCGGCGCTCGGTCAGTAGCTACCGTCGTATTGAACGCGGCAAAATTGAAATCAAACCCTCGGGGCTCTTACTCGAGCGGATATTTACTCTGGCGGGTACAACGAGCGACACGCCTGACGAATCTCGTCTCGTGCGATGCGGCTCGGTGTTTTTGTGGCGTTCTCCTCAACGCACTCTTGTGCTGTCTCGGAGAAGATGGCGAGGACGCCGGTCGATGGAACGACTGCACGCCTCCAGTAAAAATCAGGGAAGTCACAACGACAGGTCTTCCGCGTCGCCGTGGCTTGGGAATCTGTCTGGGCGTTTGGTAGCCGCGAGAGCACGCACTCCCAGTAATTCGACGGGCCCGTAAGCGCTGATACCGGTTGTGCGGCGAATAGCGCTCCAAAAAGGAGTGTCGACGGGATGTAACTCTTAGGTGCTCTCATGCCGAAAAGATATCCCGCAGACCGCTATCCCACAAGCCTTCAAGGTGCAGAAAAGTATCTAAAACGCTGAGATCGTCGCGGCTTAGCCCCCGCATTTGAGGGCACAAAATTGCCGTGAGGTGCATAACGGATTAGAACGCGTAGGTGTGGTGTCTTGGAGGCCCCGAATCATGACTCTTTTCAGCAATTCCCCCCGTATCGCAAACGCTGAATCGCTTCTCGATTCCTCGCGGAATCATGAGCCGGCTTCTACGTGTGTTGGCCTCGGCAACTGCGTGATGGATCGCGGCACGTTGCGCGATATCCTCCTCTCGCGGGGCACTGCACAACAACTGCCTGACGGCGGAGTTCAAGAGGGAGTCCCGCTCAACGGAGGTGCTCCCACAGGCCCAGAACTGAAGTTCAAACCGAAGCAAAAGCCGCTCTCGCCGGGGGAACCTGTTGGTCCGGGCGCGGCGAAGGGGGAGAAGCCACTCAAAGAGAAGCCCGGACATCATTCGGGAGAGTATCAACAAGGTGAGCCGCTCGGTTTTGATCCCAATCAGACCGACAGCCGCCTGTTTATTGGCGGATCCAAGGTGAAGCCGATCTCCCCGGGGCGACCCGTTGATCCGGGCGCGGCGAAGGGGGAGAAGCCACTCAAAGAGAAGCCCGGACATCATTCGGGAGAATTTCAACAAGGTGAGTTGCTCGGTTTTGATCCCAATCGGACCGACAGCCGCCTGTTCACGGGAGGATCTATTGAGGCCTCCGCCGGCCGAGTCGCGGGTGCTCGAGACAACACTATGCAGCGATTCGAAGAGCAGCAAAATCGCCTACGCGATCACGCGCGATCCATTCGAGACGCGTTTTTCGGTGGACGCTCCGAGGAATAGCCAACTTTTGTGCGGATATTCAGGACGCCTGAGGGCGTCCGCCCTCCACTCGATTTTTCCCAATCCGGGATGACTTTTCCAATTGTCACGTCGACATTTCCCGGAAAAAGAACCCGCAAAGATTTTCGAAAATTTTTTCGTAGTGCCGGGACAAAAAAAATCGGCAGCGAAATTTTCTTTTTCAGCCCACAATTTTTCTCTCAACTCCTTCTTATTCATTCTCGCTCGTCAGATCCGCTGAATAGCTTCTCGTGAAGTTTTTGATCGAGAATCTGGGCTCTTCGCGAGCTCCGAAAAAAAGTCATGGCTTGCGCACTTGGGTGCAAAACGACTTTAGTTGCCTTCGTCGATCCGCCGACGATCTCTTCTGCGCCGATCGTCGTCGTGACAAGTAGACGAAACGTGCGGATGGCAAAGGCCGCCGGCCATGGTGACCGATCCGCGCTTCGAGACACAGCGACGCGCCTTCGGAATGCTGAACACGTGAGCTCCCCCGCTGTACGAGCTTGATGTTGTGTTCTCGCAGTCGTCCCCCTGAAGTGAAATGCGTCGTTCAGATGGAGTTGTTGATGTTCCATCGTGTAGTTTTGGTTTTGTTCCTGGTCATCTTCGGTGTTCGTGTCGAGGCGCAGGGTAAGGGCGCTTCGTTCGCGCGTTCGGGCCAAGATGTCTTCACGGTGACTTTGGGTCGCTCGGGTGCGATCAATTTTTCCGAGATCCGACGCGGAAAATCTGCGCGCGGAGCTATCGCGAAGGCACGCTCGATCTCGGCTGTTCAGCGCCTGAGAGGAGCGATGCTGGCGCCGATGACGAAATCCCTGCTGTCGAGGGGCACTCCCTACGTTTTTTACGTCGATGCTAAATCTCGTGCGCTCTCCGTCGCCATTCGGAAGAGCGGAAAGTGGCTCATTGAAAAGATCGATCGTGTGAAGCGGGTGGCGAACCAATTCTCAGTGACGCCATGCGGTTCCAAGGTGTGCGCCTCATTCTATGACACCGCGTCCGGGCAAGTTTTTATCGCGGAAGGATCTTCCAAGCGTTGGTCGGTATCCCCGGTTCCATCGTCCGGCCGGGGCGTGGTGACCTCTATCGGCCGCTCCGCCCGAGGAGACATTGCCGTTATGCAGCATGCCCCCGAGTCAGGCGAGGTCTCCCTTGCTTTGCGCAGCGCAGGGCGATGGATCAATGAAGAGACCCCCGTCTCCGAGCGAAGTCCGGTCTTTCAGTCGTCGCTCCGCTTCGACAAGTCCGGCACGTTATATGCCGCGGTGAACGTCGGCAGTGGGCTCGAGACTCCCCGTTATGGAACTGTTTACCTGCTCATTCGAGAGCCGGATGGAAGCTGGCGAGCAGGGCGCGTGAGCCAAGGATTCGTTGGGAATGAAGCCGCGATTGCATTGACGAACGGTGGACGCCCGGTGCTCTCGTTCCAGCGAACGTTGCGGCAGAACGGCGCGGTTACACGTTGGAGTGAGTTTGCGGAGCTCGCCACGAACGGGGTTTGGCACCGCCTTCGATATCCTTCGAGTGCCGCATCAGGAACGATCACGTTAACCGCTTCGGCCGATCGGGTGGTGCTCTCGACGAATGGTCCCGACTTGGTCACACTGACGCTTCAGCAGATCGGTGCGTCTCTCGTACCGATTAAAGAAGTGGAGGTCCCTATTCAGTAGCCGCCAGTGGCGACCCTACTGGGTGCGCATTCTTCGATAGAAAACGAAGCATTTCGGGGAACGCGACTTCGTCAACCAACAGCCGCTCATGCGGTGATTTCACGCGCAATTCCTGAACGGACAGCGCTCTCTGATAGGCGGTCGGCAACGTGCTCGAGGCTGCCGAGACGATTTCGTCGCCGTTGGCGAATTCTGGATTCTTCCAATCGAAGCTCCCATCGTCCCGCTCACGGAAAATGCTCTCCGTCGTCCGATCGATACAGGTGATCGACAGGAGTGGGAAATCCATTGGTCGAGTCTCCTGCGAGGGCGGAGCGCTCAGCCGCTCTCGAAAGGATCTCGTCTCTGTGAGCACTCTGCGAGTAAAGGATGCCCGCTGAGCGCACTCGGCGGCGGCGCAGTTGCGGAGCAGGCCGAGGCTTCGTTGAATCCACAGTTCGGGGTCAAGGACGTCCAGGTAGTCGTTTGAAACAACTCCGTCCGGTCGCGCGGGCAAGAGCTCATACGTCGACGGGAATGAGGAAAGCGCCTCGGCGTCGAGGAGCGTTCGGTTATAGAGCGTCTTCGCACCGGTCTGCATGTCGCGAAAGACTTTTACCGAGCCCTGAAAGGGCACTCCGGCGATCACGGCGGCGTCGACCGCACGAGCTCCCTCCCAATTGTCGATTGCAGCGGAAGGCAACTGGGCGCCGTAGCGCAGGTAATACGAAACGACGAGACCGCCCATGCTGTGTCCGACAAGGACGATGCGCTTTGCGCCGGCTCGTCGCTTCTGAGCGACTCGCTCCGCTAACAATCCCACCGTCACGATATTGGATTGCCTCCAGTCGTAGGGAAGGGAAGAGACTTCGACATTCGGGCTGATGGCTTCGGTCAGTTGGGAAAGGAGCGACCCGTAGATATCAACCGAGTAGGCACCGAAGAGAGCGGTGACGTTGTGCAAGACGCTTGAGGCTCGTAACGGTGTCCCCCGCAGTCCTGCGTCTGGGTTTGGCAGTCGCAAGGTTCTGCCATTGAATAGAGCGTCCCAAACGGTGACCCACGCAATGTGCCCATGCTCCTCAACGAGAACGCTTCCCTTATAACCGGGAACAAAGATGACGACGGTTGGTAACTGCTCCACGGATGCCGTGGCGAACGGTTTCGGCTTTGGAGCGCAGCTGAGGACCATGAGCGGTATCGTGAAAAGCAGAAGGGAGAGAGCGATTCTCATGAAGCGGTTGAGAAAGTTGCAGTGATGGAGAAACGAGAGGGCAAGCAAAGCAAAGGCAGAGGAACAGAATTAAGGAGTCTCGTCGACAGAACAAAAAAAAACGGCGTCAGACAAAAGCCTGACGCCGTTTTTCTGGAAAATCGCTGCTTACCAGCCGCGATGTCCACCACGGGAGTTTCCACCACCCGTGCGCGGTCCACGATCTTCACGCGGACGAGCTTCGTTCACGGTGATGCTACGGCCAGAAAGTTCAGTGCCATTCAGAGCCGCAATCGCTTCGCGCGCATCAGCCGCTTGTTCCATTTCGACAAACCCGAATCCCTTCGAGCGACCGGTGCCCATGTCCGTGATGACCTTCGCCGACTTCACTTGTCCGAAAGTCGAGAAAGTATTGAGGAGCTCTTGGTCCGTCGTATCGTAAGAGAGGTTGCCAACGTAAATATTCATAATGCTCGGTCCACATTCACTTGATCCGTCGGGCGATAATCGCCAACGCATCGTTTTTCGTTTTCTCAATTGTCGAACAGCTCAAGAACCGACAAGTCCTATACAAGCCGGTGCTGTCCCAAAAAAATGTTCTCGATGCGTGAATCGACCCGAAGAGGCGCAGTACACAACTCGATGAAACACAAAACACGAAACCACAAAACCTAGGAGTCGGGCACTATACACGATTGGCGAGAAAATGCAGTATTTCACCGCGCTGGACGGGGATTTTTCTCGGCTCTGTTAATTACTTGAAATCGCTCGCTTTATTGCGCTTGTGCGAAGCCGGGCTGTGGGCGGCCATGCGAATTGTTGAACGAGAAGCGTAAGATCGAGGTCGTGGATTGGAGCGACTGAAAGAGTCCCCGGAGGGGGACCTACTCAGAGGTTCCGTAGCGCATTCGGGGATCTGACAGGAACCGAAAGGAGCGGGATCGATAGCTCCACGCTCCTTCGGCCTTCGACTCGTTCCGCTGTTTGAGGCGTGAGCCGCTCCCTCGCTCGATGGTGTCCGCCGCGGAGAACGAGATTCCTATCGTCAACTTGATTGAGCTCTTTCTGTGCTTCTTTGTCCGGCGCGTGCGAACAACGGCGTCACGCTCTCGTGGCCGCAGCCTATCTTCCATGCCTTTGAGGGCGAGTTCGACCTCGGAACCTTCGCTGGAACGCGAGGGGCGAAGCCGTTGCATATCCTCGAGCAGTGTAGGCGGATCCGTGTGTTCATCCGTCGGAAATCCAAGCCCGTGTCGGTGCTCGGAGTTTATTGAAGTGAAGAGAATGGGTGAGGGAGAGCATGGCGGTCGATCGGAAAGGGGAGACGGAGCTTGAAGGGTGGTCGAAACGTCCCCGCCTGCCAGAGTTGGAAGATCTGCCGTATCTTCCCTCGTGGTGGAGAGACTGGATGACAGACTGCTTAGAGATGATCCAACGGATCACTCAGCCGTATCGGAATGTGGAACCCTTACTCCGTCGCCTGATCGAGCGGACCGCGGCGAGCGCGATCGTGGATTTCGGGTCCGGCGCTGCGGGTCCCGCGGTCGAGATCTTCGAGCGCCTCGTGAAAACCTTTCCCGATCTGACGCTCACGCTGACGGATAAGTTCCCGAATCAGGCTGCCGCCCGCCGGGTTGCGCACCGTGCGAGAGAGAACAACCTGGATATAACGTATCGATCTGAATCCGTTGAGATGTCGAAGCCACCCACAGGAACGATTGGTGTGCGAACGATCTTCACGGCCTTCCACCATCTATCACCGGAAGATGCGTTACGCGTTCTTGAGGCGGCTGTTCGAGATAGGCAGCCGCTCGCGATTTTTGAAGTGACTGGGCGCTCACCTGCTCACTTTGTTATGAACGCGCTAATCCCGTTTCTCGTGCTCGGCATTACGCCGTTTCTGCGCCCGCGAAGTCCCGGTCGGTTTGCTGCGACCTACGTTCTCCCTTTTATTCCGCTTGGATGTCTTTGGGACGGGATCATATCGAATCTCCGCACCTATTCGGTCGAGGATCTTTACAACCTTTCCCGACGCCTGGATGCGCCCGATGTTGAGTTTGAGATCGGCCGTTTCACTGCCCTCGGCCCGTTGCGTGGGACGTATCTTCTTTGTTCTCCTCGCGCACCCGTGTAGTCCATTTGAACCCCGGTTTTCTCGCGGCTTGCCTATCGAGTGGTTAGTAGTCACAAATCATAGCTCCGGAGCATCAATCTGCAGCCCTCGGAGTCCACGTGACTGATGCCAGTATTGGCGTCTCGTGCCTCGTTTGAACGATCAGGATGGAAGCCAAGACTCAATTTACCCATCTGCTCTCCCTTTCGCTGAATGCGATCATTGCAAGCCTGGCGATCGTCATGCTTTGCGAATGGGGAGGCGCTGCCGTGATGCTTTCTACGAATCCGCGTCAACTGCTGCCGATGAACCCAACCACTGCGGTTCTCTTGATCGCCCTCGCGATTTCAATGAGTTTCCCGCTCGCGTCGAAGCGCTGCTCCACGTGTTCGGGTATCTTTTCGGGAGCCGTCATCATTTGGACTGCTGCGAAGCTGATCGACCTCGTCTTCGATCTCTCGGTCGGAGTCGATACAATTCTGTTCTCGAGCGAACTGCAGTTCAATGGAGCCACGTACGAGATGGCTCCGTTGACCACCCTCTCGCTCTTTCTCCTCGCGGTGGCTCTCTGGCTTCTGCACTACGGAGGAACGGTTCTTTACGCGTGGTGGTTCCCGGGACTGATCCTCGTGCCCTTCGGCCTCACGGCGCTTGCTCTGGTTGGTTACGCTCTTCAGATACCGGAACTGTTCACGCAATCCGGGCAGAAGCCGATGTCGCTTTTTACCGCGACCGCCATACTGATGTTGTGCGTGTCTTTCCTCGTTCGTACTCCGCAGGTACTCCACACGCTTCGGGGCCGATTCATCTGGCGAGTGTATGCGGGGCACGTGCTGCTCGTGATCTTCACCGCGGCAGTTATTGGATTCCTCGTCGATGGTCATCACCGCCGCGGCGAGGCTATTGAGGAGATGCAAAGCCTGCGAATTCAGGCAGAGTTGTTGGCGGCCTCTCGAGCGCATGGAGCTCCCTTGACCGAAACCGATGTTGGGGTGCTGCGGTTGATGGCGGAGCGATCTGACACCGAACTGTCGATCTTCGGTCGCGATGGAGCCGTCCTCTTCACGACCGCCGGAGAGACGCCGAAGCTGGAAGAGTTTCTCTGGGACCCTCTCGGTGAAGTGGCCGGAACGGTCGAAACGGTGACTCCAAAAGCTGCGTCGGATACCGCGCTCTCCGCGATCCACGTGACAGTCCCCATCGTGAACAATGGCGAGATCATCGGATTTGCACGTTCCGGCCTGTCCTCGAATGTGTACAGCGGACGACTCTACGATCTCAGAAGCTTCGCCGTTTCCGGCGGGGGCCTTGGGGTCCTTGTTGCGCTCCTCCTTGGGCTATTCTTTGCGCGGCGCGTGACGACGCCGCTCGCGTTGATGACCGAGTGGGCTGCGGAGTTTGCCAATGGAGTGCGGCCGTGGACGCTGCATGTCAAGACGAACGATGAGATCGGCCGACTTGCTCGTTCGTTCGATCTCCTTGGAACGCAACTGGAACTCCGCGTGCGCCAGCTACAAGAGGCGCTGGCAGATGCGAAGCGTGCCAATCAGGCGAAGACTATTTTTCTCGCGAGCATGAGCCATGAGATCCGAACACCCCTGAATGGAGTCGTCGGTCTGACGGAGTTGCTTCGCCGTACTCCTCTGAGCCCACAACAAAAGCACTATGTAAAGCTCGCTCGAAGTTCGGCGGAAGTCCTCAGTGCGCTGATCGACAACATCTTGGACTTCTCGAAAATTGAAGCCGAAAAGATGGAGCTTCAACTTCGGGTGTTCGACCTCCGGGAGCTGATTGAGGGAACGGTGGAGTCGCTGGCCAGTCGAGCGCTGCAGAAGAACGTCGATCTTATCGCGGCAATTGCGCCAGCGATCCCGGAGCAGTTGATCGGTGATTCGTATCGGTTTCGTCAAATTCTGCTGAACCTTGTTTCGAATGCTGTGAAGTTTACAGAGCACGGTGATGTCGTGGTTCGTGTCGACGGTAGTGAAATGTCGCAGAAAGTGTGGAAGCTGCGCGTCAGCGTCAATGACACTGGACGGGGCATCCACGCCGATCTCCTTCAGGGGATCTTTCGCCCTTTTGTGCAAGCTCACTCGTCAGTCAGCAGTACAACGGGCGGCTCCGGCCTCGGTCTCGCGATATGCGAGAAGCTGGTGACGCTGATGGGTGGATCGATTGGAGTGAACAGCGAGTTCGGAAAAGGCGCTGAGTTTGGGGTTGATCTCGCGTTTGAGGAAGGGGAGGTGTCCGCTACGCACGAGGGGAGCGCGGTTCCGCTACAAGACGCTCGTATACTCATCGTCGATGGCAACGCGCATCAGCGAGCTGTGCTCGCGGAACAGCTCGCGCACCTTGGTGCGGCGACCTCTTCGGCCTCGCAGGGAGTGCTTGCCCTTGAGTCACTCCGGGCGGCCGCGTCTCGAGGGGAGAGATACACCCTCGTCATGGTGGAGCAACGCCTGACGGATATGACGGCGTCGGCGTTTGCCGCCGCGATGCGCGAGGAGATCGGCATCCGAGAGACGCCGCTCCTGCTCCTCGCGGAGTACGATTATGGAGCCGAGGACGCGTCGCTAGAGTCGAGCGTATTTGTGGCAACGCTTCGGAAGCCGATCCGCCAGACGCAGGTCGCTCAAACCGTGGTCTCTGCGATCAGCGGGAGCAGCGTCGCACCTGAGGGCGAGTCGCCAACGAAAGACATTGCCGCCGTTGAGCCAGGGACTGGCCTGGCTCATATACTCGTCGTCGAAGATAACTCGATCAATCAGATTGTGGCCTCGGAGTTGATTCGCGCCGAGGGATTTCAGTGCTCCGTGGTGGCGAACGGCTTCGAAGCGCTTGAGGTAACGGCGCGTGAAGCGTTCGATCTCGTTGTCATGGATTGCCAGATGCCAGTGATGGACGGCTTTGAGGCGACCAGGCGGATTCGTGAGCGCGAAACAACGGAAGGGAGTGACTTCTTTGGTGAGCACCTTCCCATTATCGCGCTGACAGCCAATGCCCTGCGAGGGGACGAGGAGAGGTGCCTGGTGCACGGGATGGACGCATATGTCCCGAAGCCTATTGAGCCGGAGATTCTCATTCGAACGATTCATGATGTACTGAATCGAGACGCTGGAATCGCCGCCATGATTTCTCCAGAGTTGGCTGACGAGGAGGATATCCTCCCCTTCGTGCCGGAGCGGGTCCTCGAGCGATATTCAAAGAATCGGAAGCTTGTTCTGATGCTCATCGAGAAGTTCCCGATCGAACTATCGCCCGCCCTTGATCGGCTGATGGAGGCGAGCAGAGGCGAGGAATGCGACGCCGTTCGATTCGCCGCGCACAAGCTTCGCGGTATTGCCGGGGTGTTCCCGGCACATCGACTCTGCGCCTTGACTGAGTACCTGGAAGCCCGATGCGAGAGCCTTTCAAAGGCCGAGCGAGCAAAGCTCGTCGACTCGATCCGTGAAGAGGCGATCCGTTGCGTGGAGTTTCTGCCCGATGCCCTTGAAATTCTCGCCTCAGAGGATCAGGCGGACGAGCGAACTGACGCCAGCCAGTAGCCCTCGAGAGGTGGTTGCGAACCGCGATCGTCACGAGAACTGTCCGAGAACGTTTCCATCGATCTGCGCCGTAGAACTGCCAACGAACACGCCGAGTAACAAACCACGCCACTTCCGATCGGA
>JADYYL010000370.1 GCA_020853655.1 Deltaproteobacteria bacterium | reverse complement strand
CGGGCCGCCGTCTGCCAATCCTTGTTCTATCGCAGACCCCGACTGCATGATCGCAGTCCTCAATTCATCACTCGATGCTGTCATCGCCTTCGACGAAGTTTGCAAGGTCGTCTTGTGGAATCGAACGGCGGAGGAGCTCTTCGGGTATCATGCTCGAGAGGTGGTGGGCAGAACCTTACCGGAGACGCTCTTTCGAGGGGCGCACGATGTTACCGGTTACGTTCGACTTCCTCTCCAACCCAACCCCGACTCCCCACGCCAACGCGTTCGCCTCGATGCCCTCCATCGAAATGGGGGACGCACGCCTGTCGAAATCGTCGTCTCCGCCGCCACACTCACCACCGGTTCTGTCTCAATCGCTTTCATCCGGAGCGCCGAGGACACAAAGCGTGACGAGGAACAACGCACCTGGCTCGCGTCTATTCTGCAGAATTCCGGCGATGCGATTATCGGAAGCGATCTGAGCTCCTCGATCACGGTCTGGAACGACGCCGCAACTCGAATGTTCGGCTACGATCGGAGCGAGATTATTGGCCGCTCGTCAAGTCTCCTGGTCCCTTCCGAGCACCGCGAGGAGGAGAGAGAAACGATAGAACTCGTCCACTCTGGCCGACTCCTGCACAACTATGAAACCACTCGACTACGAAAGGACGGTACTCAGGTTGATGTTTCCATCAGCATAAGTCCTATCTCGCTCGACGACGGAACGCTCCTCGGGACAGCGACAATAATCCGAGACATCACCGAAACGCGCCTCGCGCAGAAGCGGTTTGAGCTCGCGGTCGAGGCCGCGCCAAACGCCATGATCATGGTGAGCGCATCCGGCGCAATCGAGCTCGTGAACGCATACGCTGAACGGCTCTTTGGTTATTCGCGCGCCGAGCTATTGGGACAACCAATCGACATCCTCGTGCCGGAGCGCCTCCGAGATTCGCATCCGCTTCTCGGGGGAACATTCTTCGCGCAACCAGATACTGTGTACCTCGGCGAAGGTCGAAATCTCTTCGCTCTCCGCAAGGACGGTTCCGAATTTCCGGTTGAGATTGGTCTCAATCCCGTGCGCTCTCGAGACAAATTGCTCGCACTGTGCTCAATCGTCGACATCACGGCCCGCAAACATGCCGAGGACTACATGCGGATGTCGCTGCGAGAGAAGGAGCAGTTGTTGAAGGAGATTCACCACCGGGTGAAGAATAACATGCAGGTCATCTCCAGTTTGCTGCGATTGCAGGGGGAGTATCTGCAAGACCAGTCGACGAGGCAGCTCTTCCGTCAGAGCGACGAACGGGTTCGATCGATGGCACTCGTCCATGAACGATTGTATCGGTCTGAAGTATTTGCGAGCATCGATCTCAAGGAGTACGTCCAGGAACTCGCTGATCGGCTCTTTCGGTCTTACGCGGAGGGCAACACTCGTATCCGACTAGAAACCGACCTACAGTCGGCGTATCTCGGTATTGATAAAGCCGTCCCTTGCGGTCTCCTCCTCAACGAATTCATCTCGAACGCGTTGAAGCATGCGTTTCTCCCCGGCTCTTCGGGCATAATTTGCATCACGCTCCGTGAGGAGAACGGCTCAATCATTCTCGGCGTGGCCGACAACGGGAAGGGACTGCCAGAATGGTTTGATCTCTCCCGCCCAACATCATTTGGCACAGAGATCATCCGTACCCTACGTGATCAGCTCGGCGCTGAGCTCACTGTCCAGCAAGAGCGAGGGACACAGTTCACGCTCCGCTTTCGTTCAGACCTTTCCGATCGTCAAACGGTTCTTTCGAAGGGAGAGTTGCGACCGACGGAGCGGCAGTCGAAGGCCACCGCGTCCACCGGTCCGCAATCTTTGAGAGGGAAACCTCCCTTGATGTAACGGATGTGATCGACCTCGGCACGGCGAGATTTGCTGCAAGAGATGGATTCGTTACAAACGTTCCGGACCTGTGGAATCAAGTCCGGCAAGCGCCATCCTGACGCTTGCGAGCGCGATGAACGTTACCTCGTCGCGCTCAATGCTCTACCGAACCTCTAGAGAAGTCTCCATCCGGGAGCGATGCCCCTCGGCGCTAACTCTTCAGCTCCTCCTCGACGTCATCGAAGTCAGCCTCGATATCGACCTCGCCAAAAACCAAGTCGTCGCTGGCTGCTTCATTCGATTCTGTCGACACGCTTTTCGCAGTAGCCGCCGGAGCTGCGACCTGAGACGTGGTGCGATAGGGGTCCGAGAACTCCCCAAATGCATCGATCAGCCGTTGGAGAGCTGGGACCGGATTGGAGTTTCTCAGCTCAGCGAGCTCACGAACGGCGAACGCCGACATGCCATCGAGGTAGAACAGCTTCGCAAGAAGTAGTCGCGCGAGTGGATTCTTCGGGTCAACGGAGAGTCCCCGGAAGAGGATCTCTCGCGCTTCTGCAGCCCCACCTTCACGCTCCGAAACAAGTCGAGCGAGATCAACAAACTCAGCCGCTCCAGGGTCCTGCTCAACCGCCCTCCTCAACTCGTTCTCGTCTCCCAGCGCCGCACTCATAAATATCTCCTCATATTCGCCGCTTCAGCGCAGGCGAGACTTCTCGAAACTCAGGGCTGGTGACAAGACCAGGCAAATAGACTCTGGGACCGGATACCCCGTCTGCGTGATGGATCAGACCAGGACAAAAACTCAAAAAAAAAGGGCCCACTGAACGAGTCCAGTGAGCCCTCTTATAGACCAGTCAAAACTTTATCAGTTATGAACAGTTATTGACGCAATCCCATGTGATCGAGGTTCGCGAGCTGACGTCGAAGTCGTCGCCGTTCTCGTTCGAACCACTCACGGTCGCAGTCACGTTGTGCGTGCCAGGCTGAACTTGGTCGCCGCTACCCGGGTAGCAAAGGTCGAGCGACGTCGTTCCAGTTCCCGAGTTACAGAAGAAGCCCTGGCTTGCGCATCCAGCTGTGGTCGCAAGATTTCCAGAAACTGTCCCGGTTGTTCCGGCAGCAATGACAACGGTGCGTGCAACCGAGGTCGTTCCGTCGGGACCGCTGTCTGCGATTCGGAGTTGCACAGAGTCAATCGTGATCGACGTCTGCGTCCGGTTCTCAACGGTAACCTTGTACGTCGGGAAGACGAAATTCTCAGCATCGTCCGTCGTGGTCGCGTCGTCATCGCAATCGAGGTCGCGGGTTAGGTCGAGAACGGAACTGTCACCACCAGCAGATTGGAATGTAATCTCGGTGATACGCACGCCGTTTCCATCGTCAACACCCGGGGTCTCGTCAACGATAGATCCGCCGCCGAGGTTACCGCCAGCTGCTCCT
>JADYYL010000369.1 GCA_020853655.1 Deltaproteobacteria bacterium | reverse complement strand
TCGTGTGTCATGGGCCGAACAAACGGAACCTGTTTCAGCGCGGATGCGATGGCGGTCGCCTCGGCCAAGCCGATCCAGATCGGGAGCGCCTGCTCACCACTCGCATCCTTGAGGATAACGATCGGCGCGTTTGATCCCGGATCCAGGACGAGACCGGCAATCACCACTTCGATTTCTTTCTCATCGCCCATCCGTCGCCGACCAATAAGGTGTTCAACCGTCCGTTGAAAGAAGCTCTGCCCGAACCCCGCGCGGGGACGTGTGAACCACTTTTGCATGCACTGTTTCTCCAACGAGATCGTCAGGGCAACTTAGCTCAACAAGCGTATTCTGGGGAATTCGTCCTTTTTTTGACGAAAGTTGTCCGAGATTAGCGCCCTCAATGAGCACCTCCACGATCTCTCCTGTCAGAGACGAATTAATCTCCGAGGAGATTTGCGTCTGGAGTGCGTCCAGGCGTTGGAACCTCTCACTCACCTCCGACGCAGCGATGTCAGCGTCTTTTGGATACTCGTTAACAGCGACGGTATTGGGTCGCCGTGAATACTTGAAATAGTATGCGGCGTGATAGCGAACTTGCTCAACGAGTCGGAGCGTGTCCTCGAACTCAGCGGCACTTTCGGTGGGGAATCCGACAATGATGTCAGTGGTGATCGCAACTGAAGGGAGACGGGTGCGCACTGCGTCGACGATATCGAGGTATCGCCGCACTTTGTAATTCCGGTTCATCTCCCGTAGGACTCGGTCATTGCCGGACTGCAACGGCAGATGAATGTGAGGCATTAGCTGCGGGACGTCGCCGTATAACTCGATGAACTCCGGTCGAACCTCTACCGGATGCGGACTCGTAAAACGGATGCGAGTGATCCCTTCAATCTCCGCGATTTGCCGAACCAGCGTGTGGAACCCGAAACGCGGCGAGAGATCTCGGCCGTAAGAATTTACCGTTTGCCCAAGCAACATCACCTCTCGAGCACCCGCGCGCGCTTTAAGACGGATCTCCCGGAGAATCTCCTGCGGATCACGGCTCACCTCTTTCCCCCGCGTCGTCGGAACGACACAGAATGAACATCGCTTGTTACAACCGCGCTGAATCGCAACGAGCGCCCGGACCGGAGTGAGATAACCACGGAGCTTCTGAATGTCGCCGTCTTCTCGCATTCTCGGAAGAGAATCGAACTCACTCGGAAGCTCTTCCCACTCCTCGCGGTAATCAATCGCCGCGGAACGCTCTCCCGCTTTCGCCCGAGCCACGAGACTCGGAATCAGCGACAGGTTATGGGTGCCGACGACAAAGTCCACCGCCTCGACGCGAGAAAGGATCTTCGATCCTTCCTGTTGAGCGACGCAACCACTGACCCCGATAATGAGATCCGCCCGTTCCTTCTTGAGCTCTCGCATCTCGCCGAGCAAAGAGAACAATTTGTGCTCGGCTTTCTCACGAACACTACAGGTATTGAGAATGATCACGCTGGCCTTCTCGGGCTCGGACACCGGGTCATACTCGGCGGAGAGGAGATGGAACATCTTCTCGGTGTCATACTCATTCATCTGACAGCCGAAGGTCTTAATATAGACCCCTCTCTCGCGAAGCCCTGGCTCCCGAACACCGAACTCTCCGACGCCATAGTCCGACGCCTCTGCCGTCGTCGCATCGGGTGAAAGGGCTTGCTGGTCTGAATCGGGCTGGGACACGTCTGCGCTCCTAAGAAGAGCCGCGGACTATAGCGGATTTGCCATCCAAACGGCTAATCGAACCCGCGAGCGTGGGGGTGGGAACAGATTGGCGGGAGGGCTAGCTCCGCCGGTCTCGCTTATAGTCGACAAGGCGTAAATGCGGGATGAAGCTCCCGAACTCGAGCACCGGAAGGGGCTTATCGACGGCGAGACGAATCTGCTTTGATTCTCCTGGCGCGAGCACGACATCTCCAAGAACGATCTCATCCTCGTTGGGAAGGAGGTCGCTGCCCTCTTCCGGCAACGACGGGGTCTCCCCAGAATTGGCCCAGTTGATGCTGAGCGCCAGGCGTATGCCCGCCGTGACAAAGGGCGAGTCGTTCATCAGATCGGTCCGCAGCGTATACAAGATGTCGCAAGGAGGGGTCGCGCACTCGACTGCGTTTGAATCGATGAAGACCTCCGAGAGTCGGACCGCTCCGTCATCTCTTCCGTCATCTCTCCCGGCGTCTCCACTGGCATCGCTTTTGGCAGCCGTCGTGACCTGAGGGACACTGTCGTTCGGCGCAGAAACCTCGGCGACCGCAACCGGCGCGACAGACGGGGCCGTTCCTTTGAAGAGGGCGACCGCTTCGTCGCCCCATGAACACGCAGCTTGGTATTCGGAAATCGTCGATGCGTCGAGCTCAAACTGAAAAGCGACTCGCGAACCACTCTCGAGAACGGGGCCGAGCGCGCTCTCAGACGCGCGCTTCACCGTCTCCGATACGAGCTTCCCCTCTTTCAAACCGCGGACATACACGGCGACCGAGTCGCTCGGAATATCGGTTCGAGACTCGAGGACAACGTTCACGTGAAGCTTGCCCCCACTGATGAAAGCATTCTTCACATCAAGGGAGACGGGAGCTTCTTTGTTTTCCGAGGTCCCCGACGCTACCGGCGCTGAAGAGATAATGCTCGCATTCCACTTCGACTCGGACGATGACGCGCTACACCCAGCACTCACCATCGCGAATACGACAGAGAGAGACCGGTGCAGTTGGAGGCGGCTGGGGAAGCTGACGTTCATGTTCTCTCGCGCAAAATGCGCCTTGCAACCGGCGCGAAGTCGATTGACCGCCTGGAACGAGGAGCCGCTTATCGAATGAATCCGCCGATCGCGCTACGATCGACTGACGGATCTGTCTTGATCTTCTCGGCCTTCACGAGCTGCCAAGCGCCATTCATCCTCGAATATTTCCAGGTCTCTCGGTTGGAGGCGTTCTCAACGCGCATCGAGGCCACTCGGTAGTATCGAACGGTGGCCTCAACAAACGCGGTGTCGTCATCCTCCGGGGGATAGTCCATCTTGTCGAC
The DNA here is from genome assembly GCA_020853655.1 of Deltaproteobacteria bacterium. Taxonomy (GTDB): domain Bacteria; phylum Bdellovibrionota_C; class UBA2361; order SZUA-149; family JADYYL01; genus JADYYL01. The sequence goes on along the minus strand of JADYYL010000369.1, from coordinate 11,917 downwards.
GCGCACATCGATAATCCGATGATTCGCAGCCTCACCCAGCACCATGCGACCAAAATCGCCTTGCGCCTCGGGCGCCACGTGTTCTGTTGCGCGCGGCGTATCTCCCCAGTTCAGTGCGCGGTGAAAGAGGCCCACTTGTTCATTCAGCATGCGATACTTCGCCGGCCGATTCGCGATGATTGGGTCGAGCGCCTTGGGAAGAGTGCAGGCGGTCAAAAACAGGGCGGCGCAGGCAAGTATTCGGTGACGCATATATCTCAGCTCTCCTCGTTGGAGCTCAGCACTTTCGGTTTCTCGGGCTTTCGCCCCTGTGACACACCACTCTTCGGCGCACCTGTCTTCGGGGTCGCCGCATCTGGCGAGATCGCCTTCAGCAGCCCGTCCAGCTCTTCTTTGTCTTTTGACGTCAGCGCGTCAAGTGGCGGCGTCGCTGGGGCTCGAGGACTCTCCTGAACCCTGCTCTTCCCCGGATTCACCATCAGCCGCGGGGGTTCGGTCTCAATTTGTGGCACCCCGCGCTTCGGCGGCTCGCCCCAGTGCATATAGTCGCGCACGCCGGAAGTCGCACCTTGGACATACGGCGCCCAGTATTTCTTCAGCGGCTTGAGCCCGATGACGAGGATGCCCAGCGCGTAGAGAATTATAAGGAAGCGCATGCCGCCGTTACCGGATTCGTCGAGGAGTGAGGAGGAAGTTCTGTCCATAGTCGAACGGTGCGAAAAGGAACTGCTGTAAGACCGAGCGAATGAGCGGCAGTGACACGAGAAACGGCGACCGCCAGCGGGTCAATCGCCAAACGATTTCTTGCGCGTATTCTATGGAACGGCGTGGTATTGGGCCATTGAATTCTCTCAACGGAGTGCTCTCATGGACTATGCGAATTCCCCTACCCGCGACCTTGCCGTTATCACCGGAGCCTCCTCGGGGATAGGCCGGGAGTTCGCGATCGCCCTCGCGGAGCGGTGCACCCACGACCTGCTCCTCGTCGCTCGGCGCACAGACCGCCTTGAATCCCTCGCAGCCGAAGTTCGGGAGGTCTGGGCCCAGCGCGGCGCGGCAGCGGGAACGGTCAACGTGCTGACCGCGGATCTCACCACCGACGAGGGAATCGCCGCTCTCACACAAGCCGCCACAGCACCCGGACGAGTGCTTGGACTCCTCGTCAACAACGCCGGATTTGGGCACGTTGGACCATTTCTTGACTCCACGGTCGAGCGGGATATCGAGATGACCCGGCTGAACTGCATCGCCCCGCTTCGCCTCATGCACGCGCTCTTGCCAAGCATGCGCGCCGCGCACCACGGGGTCGTGCTGAACGTCTGCTCGGTCGTGAGCTTCATGCCGCTCAGCTACATGTCCACGTATGCCGCAACCAAGTCCTTCTTCCTCAGTCTCACACTCGGAGTGAATCAAGAGCTGCGCGGGAGCGGCGTTCGGCTGATGGCGCTCTGTCCGGGACCTACGGAGAGCGAGTTCCACATTGCGGCGGGACTCAAGGACGCGCTCGACGTGTTCCCCGCGATGAGCGCTCGCACCGTCGTCGAGCAGGCGCTCCGCGGCGTGGAGCGGAAGCGCTCGGTGGTCGTCAACGGCTTCCTTAACACCCTTGTGGCGCTGACAGCTCACGTCGTCGGGCCACGCGCGGCGGCGTGGATCGCGAGGCCGGTGATGCGTCGATATCTGACGATGCGCGGCGTCCCGCTCGGGAGTCGCTGAGCGCGTTCCGCACAAGGATTTCCCCTCGGATCTATTTATTAGCCGTCCAATTCCTGATATGACGACCACCGGAAACAAATGCTGAGTCGACAGAAGCGAGCGCTCTGACAGATTCGCTTTCTTATTTCTTGCCAGAGCAATAGATGGTCAAAGGAGACACTTCACAATATTAAGGCATCCAAATAGCTCGAAAACTGTTCCATTTCGAAGAGCAGCGCGCTCTACGGCATTGAAAACTGGGGCGGAGAGTACTTCGGTATCAACTCTGCCGGTCACGTGACGGTCAGTCCGAACGGAGCGAACGGTCCGAAGCTCGACCTCTACGAACTCTCACGAGCAGTCGAAGCACGGGGGATCGAGATTCCGGTGCTTTTCCGTTTCAACGGAATCCTGAGACACCGCGTCAAGACGATCTATCAGGCGTTCCAAAGTGCCATCTCAGAGCACAACTACAAGGGACAATATTTTCCTGCGTTCCCGATTAAGGTGAACCAGCAGCGCCATGTCGTCGACGTGTTGCGCGAGGCGGGTCGAGAGGTCAACCTCGGCCTTGAAGTCGGCAGCAAACCCGAGCTCATCGCCGTACTCGCGCTTCATGACGCGCCGAATTCATTGTTGCTCTGCAACGGCTACAAAGACCGGGAGTATATTGAGCTCGCGCTCATGTCGAAGAAGGTCGGTCGCCGACCGGTGATCACGATCGAGAAGTTTTCTGAGCTGCAGATGATCCTCGACATCTCGAAGAAGCTCGGCGTCCAGCCTGAAATCGGTCTGCGGCTGCGTCTTTCTGGACGCGGTGCCGGACGATGGGAGCGCTCCGGCGGAGATCGTGCGAAGTTTGGCCTGACGATGGCTGAGATCCTCGAAGCCGTGAACGAACTGAAGAAGCACGATCAGCTCGACTGCCTCCGCTTGATCCACTTCCACGCAGGAAGTCAGCTCACCTCGATCGGGAATCTCAAGATCGCCCTCCGCGAAGCGGGTCAGCTCTACGTTCAACTTCGACGAGAGTGTCCGAAGTTGGATTACATCGACGTTGGTGGCGGACTCGGCGTGGACTATGACGGATCAAAGACGACCTTCTCGTCGTCGATGAACTATACCGTTGAAGAATACGCGCGCGATATCGTGTGGGTACTCGACGAGGTCTGCCAGCAAGGCAATGCTCCCCACCCTCACATCGTCACCGAGTCGGGTCGGGCGACGGTCGCGCACCACTCGATGTTGATCTTCAACGTGCTCGGAGTCGCGAATTCCTTCAGCGAAGGGTGTAACTCCAAAGAAGCCGTCGCCGCTGCTGGCCACGCGACGGTTCGCAATATGGCTCAACTCCTCGGGGATCTCACTTCGAAGAACTGCCAAGAAACTCTTCACGATACGATGAGTCTCCGAACCGACATGCTCGATCAGTTCAATCTCGGACTGATGACCATTCAGGATCGCGCATTAGGCGATAAGGTTTATTGGGCGCTCCTCTCCGCGATGTCTCGCGTCTCGGAAGAGCTCAGCTACATCCCCGAAGACCTCGAGCGGCTCCCTTCGATGCTGACCGGCACGTATTTCTGCAATCTGTCTGTATTTCAGTCGATGCCTGACAACTGGGCGATTCAGCAGATTTTCCCGATCATGCCGATTCACCGCCTGACGGAAGAGCCGAACGTTCCGATCACGATCGGCGACATCACGTGCGACTCGGATGGCACGATCGATCGTTTCCCTGACCTGAAGGATGTGAAGCGCTATCTCCCGGTGCATGCGCTCCGAGAAGGAGAGCCGTACTATTTCGCCTCGTTCCTCGTTGGCGCCTACCAAGAGATCCTCGGGGATCTGCACAACCTCTTTGGCGATACCAACGCGGTGCACGTCGAAGTGGACGAATCGGGTCGCGCGGAGTTCTCGCACGTGGTTTACGGCGACACGGTTCGCGAAGTCCTGCGCTACGTGGAGTACGAGAAGGAAGATCTCTGTGAGAAGTGGAGAAACTCCCTCGAGCAGTCCGTGGCGCGTGGCGATATCTCTGCCGCAGAGTCTGCGGAGATTTTCCGCAAGTACTGATCATCGTTCGAAGGGTATACGTATCTTTCGGAGTAGCTTTGGTCTTTCGGCCGAGCGATAGAACGGTGTGGGAGGGGACTGGAACTTCCCCTTTCACCTTTCACCTTTCCGTTTTTTCCTTTCCTATTTCTACTCGGGACTCGAGCACGGTGAGCTGAGAGCTCCGCGGGCAAATGTCAGGCCCGGCGTGGCACCGGCATCCTGGCTAAGGCGTGGCAGACTTTTCGTCGCCCTTTGATTCCGCCTTCCGCTCCTTTTGCAGCTTCTTCCGCGTTCTCCCCAGTCGGGTAGATGCGGTATTGGCGCGTGCAATGCAGCCGTCAACGATCTTGTCGAGCAGCACGTCGTCGCCACCTTCACAGAACAGGCGCGCGAGATCCATCGACTCATGAAGTGCATACTGCTGGCGCTGGAGTTCGCGGGCGGCACTCGCGAACTCGCGAGATTGTCGCATCAGCACTGACACTTTGTAGAGACTGTTGAGAACGACACCGACCAGCGCAGCGTTACGATCCGGTGCCTGAAGCACGGCCTCACTCAATGCCGGGCCCTCCGTCGCTCGCATGATCACTTCTTCCATGTTGTCGACGGTGAACGGGATCGCAAGAAACCCTCGCGCGCCCGCACGCAACAATCCGAAAACGTCATCAACTCGCGGCTCGTTCGACACGGCGATCAGGAACGACGTGTTGTCCATTGCCATTGCCTGCGTCACGAAATCGAGGGGCGGCATATCCGTCGTAGAGGATTCGAAAAGGACGAGCCCGAAGTCACGGCTGCGAATCCGATCGAGTCCCGTCACATGCGTGGGAGCAGCACTGATCTGGTTGAACCCGATGGTCTTGAGCGCTTGGCGAAGCTGGTTACTCGTTGTTCCGTTCTGAGCGAGTACAAGCACCGGGATGGTTTGGCGCGAGCGGGAGAAATTGTAGTTCTTCGGAGACGCCATGTAGCTTCACACCCTTCGGAGAAGTGTTTCCTCGAATATCATTGAGACCTGTCGGGTGACGTTCGCTGGAAAACCCCCTTCTGACCCTGTGAGAGTGAATCGGCAGGAATTGCAGAAGACTTGATGAGGATCGGTATACGGGACGGGCGCAGAACGACAGCTAAGGGGCTGAAAATGCTTCGCGATTGCGTAATCCGGGGATGGCGAGCGAGGTTGGGGTCCCGGATCTTCCCCTGGACCGGCGATTGAAGGGAGCTCACAGCGGCGGAGGAAACCACAAAAATCGGGAGGTTTTCTTCATCCCATTGCGGAGAGCTGTGGGTGGCGATACGGCCATGATCCCACATCTCTCCGCGTTCTGCGCTGCGTAGCAATCCGTAGAGACTTCCGGACGTCGGCTCAGCGAACCGCTGGCTCCCGGCCGAAGAACTCCTCGCGGGTGAACTGCGTTACGCCACTGTGGGTGTAGAGCTGCCTCGCGTGGCATCGCCAGAACTCGCACGACATTTGCCAGTTCTCGACGCTCGATTGCGCATGCGCGCTCGTCGGCTCCGGAAGCCCTTCGCCGAAGAAGAACGCGAGTTCGAGCACGTCGGGCCACTGCGGCACCGGGTCGAGTCGGAACGTCACCTTTGTCGTGTCGTGCATCTGTACGCCGCGCAGCATTCGCAGGCAGATCCCCTGAGAGACGCTGATCGGCGCGTAGAGAATCCCTTCCTCGCTCTCGTCGGTCTCGACTACGTCGCTCTTCCCAATGACGCGACCGAAATCGATCGTCCTCCAGGCCAGCTCCGCGACCGCAGCCACGGATGCGTGCAGAGCCAGCATCTCGCGGATGAGAGCCCTTGATTCCGCGTCGAAGAGCCAACCGCCAACGGGCGTCACAACGAGCTGAGTCCCGACAAAGCCCAAGAGATCGCGCCCTGCGTAAAACCCGCGAACGGTGTCCTCCCCTGACAGTTCCGAATGTGTCATGACCACACCACTCTCCTCTCAATCCGGCCGAGGTTCATTCCATCGAGCCAACACTGGAGCGGATGTCCACTGCTGACTCGATGATATCCAAGGGGGGAGCGGGGCGAAAACCTCATTCGCCGCTGTGATGTTCCACTTCTCCGCACCGAAGACGGCGGAGAGAAGTGAAACAGGACAACACATGGTGTTGGAAAAAGTTAGCAGAGAGCGGAGAGATTCACGGCGAAGGATATCCCAACCGGGGTAAAGGCAAACGACCCCGGTGAGCAGAGCCGCTTCCTGGCGCCCCACTTTCCTCCCGCCCGAAACGGAAGATGTGTAATGGAATCCGCGGTCTGAAAAATCGAACTGAAAATGTGGAGCTTATCGGGATCGAACCGATGACCTCCGCCTTGCAAGGGCGGCGCTCTCCCAGCTGAGCTAAAGCCCCGTAAGAATTCGGGCGAGTCACCTTTTGCGTCGGCCTCCCTACGGGGTCCGTCGCTAGGGCCTCTTTTGAATGGGCCTGGGAAGATTCGAACTTCCGACCTCACGCTTATCAGGCGTGCGCTCTCACCAAAGCTGAGCTACAGGCCCCCATCCTCGCCCCCGCTCGGTAACCACGGACTCACGTCCGTCGATGCCCCAGCGGTCTTTCGGAAAAAGGGAGGCAAAAACCTAATCTTTCGGAAGAGATGGGTCAACCCTCAGAGTCGTGATTAACGCATCGTTTTGAAGAAAAGCGGGCGCTTCCTGTTACCCCCTGACCGCATCAAAACAGTGGATTGTCTATCGAAAGCCAATAGCTTTAGAATATCCGTAGGAATACCGACCTATTAAGTATTCGGTTCTCTCTGGCAAAGAGGACACACTGCGATCGCGGAATTTGAGGCGGTCGCGGCGACAGAAGCGAACGAGTGTTACGGCGCACCGGGGAATCCACTTCGGCTACGCTGCAGCACGGATGAGAAGGCGCTTTACCGTTTGGAAGCTACACTGCTCCTGAATGCCAGCTTCGAGCCGATCAAGGTGATCTCTTGGCAAAGAGCGGTCACTCTCTTGTTTCTCGGCAAGGTCGAGGTCGTTGAAAACTACGACCGCGAAATCCATTCCGTTTCACTGGCGCTGAAGATGCCGGCAGTCGTCAGGCTGCTTCGTTACGTTAAACTCGCGCGTCGAAAGCCACCTCTCACACGCATCAACCTTCTCGCGCGCGACGGATTCTCCTGCCAGTACTGCGGTCGACATCTTTCCAACTCAGATGCGACGATGGATCATGTGCTCCCCCGTTCGCAGGGCGGAACGACCCATTGGTTCAACGTCGTTGCTGCCTGCCATCCGTGCAACCGTCGAAAGGGCGGCCGCACACCGATTCAGGCACGCATGGCACTCCGTCAGGATCCGTTTGAGCCCGACTGGCTCCCGGTGATCACGATGCGCTTCTATCACAACCTCCCCTCGTCCTGGTACACGTTCCTCGACCCGTCAGAGGACCTCGATTAAGTCCCATCCGCTGCGGTGTTCGTCGGAGTTTCACGCGAAACCCTGGAAATTCCCGCTCCGCGCGAACTCACGTATACTGCCGACATGCTAACGACCGATCCCATTTTGGCGCTCGCCCGGGCACTTGAACGCCCCGACATTGCCCCAATCGTTGCTGCACTCGGCGCAGATGCGGAGCTGCACCTCGTTGGTGGTTCCATTCGCGATGCTTTCCTTGGCCGCGAGACGCATGACCTCGATTTTGCAACGAAGCTTCTTCCTGACGAAGTCGTTCAGCGACTCGAGCGAGCGTCAATCCGCGTGATCCCGACCGGCCTTGCGCACCAAACCGTCACCGCACTTGTCGAGGTGGGATCGGAACCGGTCGAGATCACCACGTTTCGGGCTCCGGGAATCTCGACCGAGAAGCGCGTCGTCGCCGGGAACTCTATCGAACAAGATCTCGCACTGCGCGACTTCACGATGAATGCCCTCGCGTGGAGCGTGCAGCGCGGTGCCATCGTCGATCCGCTCGGCGGGGTGGCGGACATCCAGGCGCGACGAATTCGTGCGGCAGGCGATGCCGAGCAGCGCTTTCGGGAAGATCCTCTCCGAATCATCCGGATGATTCGCTTCGCCGCTGAGTTAGGTTTCTTGATTGATGAGGAGACGAAGCAGGCGGCAGGTCAGCTCGCCACGCTCCTTTCTGGTGTGAGCGTTGAACGAATCCGCGAAGAGTTTTCGAAAATTATAGTCTCGCCGCGCCCGGCAGATGGTCTGCAATCTTTACTCGACCTCGGCATCCTCGAGATCTTTCTCCCAGAGCTTGCCACCTGCGCAGGCTTTGAGCAGAACCGTTTTCACAAAGCGGATGTCTTCGTGCACACCCTCGAGGTGGTCGAACGAACTCGCCCGGACCTCGTCCTTCGACTCTCGGCGCTTTTCCACGACATCGGGAAGCCGCCGACCATGACCGTCGATGCCGTCACCGGAGATCGGCACTTCTTCAGACACGAGGTCATTGGGGCGGACATGACTCGGGATGCTCTCGAGCGTCTGCGCTATTCCAACGACGTGAACGACCAAGTCACGTCGCTCGTTCGACTCCATATGCGTCCAATCGAGGCCGGGCCACCGGGACTTCGCCGATTGCTTCGCGACACGGGAGATCTCTTCGAACTTTGGAAGGAGCTAAAAGTTGCGGATACCAAGGCCTGCAAGATCGACTCGGATGAGGTCGATGAGCGAATGAAACAGTTTGAGGAAGCGATCGCCAAGGTTCAAGCCGGACCTTCGGTGTCACCGCTCTCGAGCCTCGCTCTCCGCGGGAAAGACCTGCTGGCCCTGGGCTTTGAAGCGGGGCCTCACATCGGCGAGATTCTTCGGGCGCTTCACGAGCGCGTGCTCGACGATCCAGAGCTGAATACCTTTGAGGTACTGCAACAACAATTGCCAGCGATCTGTCAGTTGCTGAACGTTCCGCTTCCCACCAGCGCGATGCGAACGAGCGAGTAGTTTACTCGCTCGGTTCCTTGAGTCCGTAGCTCTTCACCTTTTCAAGCAGGTTACTTCGACTGATCCCGAGCTGACGCGCAGCGTCTGATTTGTTCCATTCGCTCTTCTCGAGCGCGGCGATGATGAGCTTTCGCTCGAGCGCTTCGACCTCTGACTTCAATCCCGCTCGGGCATCGTCCGTCGCTGGTGCTTCGCTCGAGAGGCCGCGGCGAACCCGATCAGAGAGCAGATCGACCCCAAGAACGGTGTCATCGCTGCCCAGGATGCACATCCGCTCTATTTCGTTCTGCAGCTCCCGGACGTTCCCCCGCCAGACGTGCTCCACCAACGCTCGCATCGCCTCCGGGCTGATGGGTTTCTTCTTCTCCGCCCTCGCGTCTGCGCCTCGGGAAAGGAAGAAATCGACGAGCGCTGGAATGTCTTCGCGTCGGTCCGCGAGGCGAGGAAGCTCGATGTTCACCACGCTGAGACGATAGAAGAGGTCCTCACGAAACGTCTTCGAATCGACCATCTGCTCAAGGTTGCGGTTCGTCGCGGCCAGCACTCGAACGCTCACCTTCTTCTCGACCATACTCCCGACCGGAGTGAACGTTCCCTCCTGCAGCACCCGGAGCAGTTTGGGCTGAAGGGACAACGACATCTCTCCGATCTCGTCAAGAAACAACGTCCCGCCGTCGGCGGCCTCGAAGATCCCCTTCTGATCGCGAATCGCGCTCGTGAATGCCCCTTTGGTGTGGCCGAAGAGTTCTGACTCAAGCAAGTGCTCGCTCATCGCCGCGCAGTTTCGCGCTATAAATGGCTTGGAACGCCGAGTCGAGTTGAAGTGGATGGCACGCGCTGCGAGCTCTTTCCCTGTGCCGGATTCTCCGGAGATCAGCACGGGAGCGTCGGCGGCGCTGACTTTATCGAGAAGCGCAAAGGTCCTCCGCATGGCGGGACTCGACCCGATCATCGCCCCCGGATCGAAGCGTCCGGAAAGCTCCGACATGAGGAGCGTATTCGTTTCCTGAGTGTCGCGAAGCTCCGAATAGAGATGCTTCAGGCGCAGCGCGGCACGCAATCGCGCGAGCAATTCTTCGGTACGGAACGGCTTCACGATGTAATCGTCCGCTCCCTGATCGAGACCTTGAGCAATATCCGCGTAGGAATCTCTCGCCGTCACGAGAATGATCGGCGTGAACTTGAGATCGTCGTCGTTCTTCAACTTGCGAGTGACTTCGAAACCGTCCATGCCCGGCATCATCAGATCGAGGAAAATCAGTGCTGGTCGAGAATGACGCGCCTTCTCGAGGGCATCGGGGCCCGAGCTCGCGCCGAGCACGGAGTAGCCGCTATGCGCCACGATGCGTTCGAGAGCGTAACGAGCGTCCTCGTTGTCGTCGACGATGAGAATGAGCTGTTTGTCAGTTGTCATGGCGCTCCATTAAGCCACGCTCTTGAGCGTCACGCGTTCGAGCTGCAGCCGCACCCTGGCGAGCAGCTCCGCGAGGTCGAATGGTTTCACCATGTAGTCGGCTGCCCCGAGTTCGAATGCTCTGGAGCGCTCCTTCGCGCCGTCGACGCTCGACATCACCATCACCGGGATGTCCCGCCCCCAACTACTCGCGGTTGTGTGCTGGAGCGCTCGCACCCCGGAAGCGTCGAACCCTCGGATATCCAGGATGATCAGTTCCGGTCGAAACTCCGCGACACGAGATTCAATCCGATCCGCGTCCCCTCCGCATTCGACTTCGAACCCCTCCTTCCGAAAGCTGGACTCCAGCGCGAGACAGATCGCGGAATCGGCATCCACAACAAGTATTCGCCTTCGCTTCAATCGCTCTGGAGCATTAGGAATTGTCACGCGAAAGAGACTCGCCTGTCCGACTTCGCTGCGCAGTTCAATCTTTCCTCCCAGCAGCTCAAGCGCCGTCTTGACGAGTGTGAGCCCGAGTCCCACACCACCGTAGCGGCGCGCATCGGTGCGCTCCACTTGATAGAATTCGCTGAAGATCATCTCCTGGGCTTCCTGCGGAATTCCGATGCCGCTGTCCGCCACTTCGACGAGGAGCGATCCATCGTGGAGCGTCGCCGCATAGAGTGCGAGATGGCCGCCGCGCGGAGAGAACTTCAGAGCGTTGCTGATCAAGTTCGAGATGGCTTGGCGAAGGAGACGCCTGTCGCTGACAAACATACCGGCCAGCTGTCCGAAGTTCGCCTCGATGGTAATCCCGCCTTTCTGAGCAATCGGCTCGACCGTCAGTCGAAGCTCCTCAAGGAACTCTTTGGGTTTGAACTCTTCATACTGAGCGCGCCGCGTCCCCGACTCCAGATCGCTGTACTGCAGGAGGTGCGTGATCAACTCGAGCAGCGAGTCGCCATTCTTCAGAATCATCTCGACCTGTCGGCGCTGCTCGGAGTTGAGCACGCCGTCGACCTCGGATCGGAGGAGCTGGGCGATCGCCAGGATCGAATGGAGCGGAGTCTTCAGTTCGTGAGTGATGTTTCCCACGATTCGAGAGATCTCTGCCCGCACATCTGGTGAGGTTGTCTGGTCCAATGATCCGATACCCTGAAGATTCGCTCATCAATGGCAGTAACGTCGAAGCGCCACGCCGAATGGGACGGGCTCTCGACACCGAGTTCCCCTGTATTCCGATGAGATCGAGGACTTCAGAGATGCCGGAGAGACTCCCTTTCGTGACGGAAATATCCCTTGAGATTCGGAGGGGTTAAACGGCAAGGCGCTCACACAGGGGAACTGCGCTTGTGGGTGTCCCTGACGCCGACGCGGGCGAACCGCCAATCTTCAGCGCCGCTCTCGGTGGAGGTGGCAGCATCGCCATCGTGAGGGTGCCCTGGCGAGACGTGACATTGTTGTGCGAGTTTCCCGGCGTTAGGCCAAGGGCGCTTCCGGAGCGTTCTGTGAAGTGCGCGCAGCGCGGGGCTCTGCCGTAGCGAGTTGTCCACACGCCGCCGAGATATCGTCGCCCTTCGACCAACGAATCGTGGCGTTGATGCCACGGTCGAGCAGGGCTCGCTGAAAGTGACGGACGCGATCGACCGGTGAGCTCTTGAAGCCGAGTCCCGCGTTCTCGTTATATGGAATTAAATTGAGCTTTGAGGGAATCCCTTCGATGAGTTCGGGGATCCGCTTCAAATCGTCGTCGGTATCATTTACTCCGCCAAGCATCACGTATTCGAACGTGATTCGCTTCCGCGCCTTCAGCGGAAATTCGCGGAGCGTCTTCAGGAGTACTTCAAGCG
>JADYYL010000368.1 GCA_020853655.1 Deltaproteobacteria bacterium | reverse complement strand
TCCGCCGGGGAGGAAACCCAGCTGCGTCACCGCATTATTCAAGGAAAAGGTGACGGCATCATCGATGTCACGTTCAAAGGGGTTGGCGGAGGTCCACAATTCGTCCGTCTTCATCACTTCGCCTACATTGGACATCGTCTTTCCTCCCTCCGACGTGAGGAACAGCTGCTCCTCCGCGCTGATTCCGTAAAAATCGACCGTCTTCGCGATCATGCTCTCTCGGCTGAAATTCTCGGCGATCCACTGCGCACCGGCATGGCCCATCGTCGCGCGCTGCTCAGGAAAGTCGATCAGTTCTCGGCATCGGCCAGCGAGTTCTTGTACGTCACCGGGTGTGCACACGAAGCCTGTCTCGCGGTGCTTCACGACTTCCGGAACGCCGCCGACCGCAGTTGCGACGACGGGTCGACCAAGCGCCTGAGCCTCCATGAGCACGTTTGGCAGACCTTCTTGCGCAGAGGTAAGGAGCACGACATCGGCCATCGTCATGAGGGTCGGAACGTCGTCACGTCGACCAAGGAGGGTGATGTTCTCGCCGAGATTGAGCGCGCGTATCTCGTCTCTGACGCGTTTCTCAAAATGTCCAACGCCCGCGATCAGCCCTCGCACAGTGGGGTGGGTTTTTCTTAGTTCGTTGATCGCATGGACGAAGATGAGCGGCTGCTTCTCGCGTGCGAGGCGAAACACGCCGAGTACGACCGGTGTTTCAGGAGACAGTCCAAAACTATCTCGGCACGCTGATATATCCGAAGCGGCGGGATGTTTGATGAATGAAGAGTCTATGCCGTTGTAGATGATCCTGAAGCGGTCTGGAGAAATTCGGAGCCAGCTCGCGTAGCTCTCCGCACCAGCACGGGAGTTCGCGATAAACGATACCCGCGGACTCTCCGCCATCAGCTTGTACCACTTCCGCCACCAGTCCTTGAAGAACGACGGAAAGTGCGTCGGGTTGAGATTCCGGGTCGACAGCACAATCTCCGGAACACCAGCAAGCCAACCAGCAACCGCGCCGATGATGTTCGTGTGATCAAGCCAGCAGTGCAGCACCCTCGGTCGGTTGACCATGAGGTGCGTGTACAGATTCCACACCTCTTCCGCGAGGTAGTCGGGCATCAGCTCCATCAACTCAAGGTCGTCCAACCCCCAGGCATTCATCAACCAGCGCTGATCGAAGCGAGGATGAGGAACGGAGATGAAGTCGCAGGAGATACCGAGTTCCTCCAAATACGGGAGGTAATGTCGCGTCTCTGCGCTGTGGTGGAACGCGGAGAGCACTCTGACCGGATAGCCCCGCTCGTGGAGTCCCTTCGCTACATAGACGAGTTGCCGCTCCGACCCGCCAGGCCCAAGCGTGCCAATCAGAAGTTGAATCTCTTTTGGTTCTGTATCGAGGTGTTGAAAGCCGCGTGGCTCCGTCCGAGAGATGCTCTTCTTCACTTCGCGCTCGAACGTTGAGCCTGCATAAGCGGTGAGCAAGGGTTTCGGACGAGACGCGCGACGGACAAGCGGGAGATCCGGTGCGTGATTATGCAGCACTTCGCGCATTCCAAATCCGAGCTGCACGGCTCCGAACCGATTGATCTTCACATTGTAGGAAGGTGAGAAAGCGATCAGCGGTCGAAGGAACATTCGCCAACCACTAAAGTCGATGTAGCGGTAGCGCCGACCATTCGTGTTTGGGTCGGTATCATCCGGTGTGGAAAAATAGATCTCATCTTCCCAGTGCGAGAAACGTCCGAGGCCTTGCCCGCGGACTAGGTCGTGAGATTGATGAGGAAGCAAAGCAATCGCCTCGTCGAACAGCACCATGCGGGACCGTTCGTTCCCATAGTGATCCGCCTGCAAAACAAGCGAGGGGACGTTGGCGCGGAAGCAGTGGCCGATCTCTTTGGTGAAGCCCCGAACCCCGAGTTCGTGCAGATTCTTCGAGAACCCTTTCAGGAGTGCTTTTCGAATAGAGACTTGGATCTTTCTCAACATCGGTGTGATCAATCTCTGAGCAATGCGGAATCCGCGACGAAGCTTTTGAATGGTGGCATGGCGGAGAGCCATAAGTCGGCCACGAATCGAAACGCGTGGCGGGGCCAATTTGGCCGTCACCCATTGTTCCGACGAGTAGCATACTAGTTGAGTAAAGCCATTCAAGGCCAGGTAATCGAGCGCGACTGGCGGCAGTCCCTCAAGCGAGATGTCGAAGATGGCAATTCCCTTTCGCAGCGGCGGTATGACTGTGGAAAGAGAGTCGTTCCATGTCTCGGGATCGAGCCAATCCATGTCTCGCACATCGTCGTCGATGAGGGGCGGCTCGAGTGGTCCCCGCGCGAGAACGAGCTTCCGAAACGGAACGTGCTGAAGTTCGGGCGTCAGATCTCCGGACAGAAAGAACACCACCCGCTCCGGATGAACGTCGAGGAGGAACGTCAGGAGTGGAAGGCTCTTTACGCGCATACCTGTTGGAGATCTTCCTGTGAGAAGCGGATCCCGTATAGCTCGAGATACTGCTCGGTCATCCGATCCATGGAGTACAAACTCTCAACCTTTGTCTTTCCTGCGCGGCCAAATTGCACGCGCTTCTCTGCATCGCTGAGGAGCAGCAATGTCCGATCGAGAAGATCCGCGAAACGATCTCGATCGCAGATGAAGCCGGTCACTCCATCGTCGACAACGGCGCGGACACTTCCCACCTCTGTCGAGACCACCGGTCGTGACAACCACTGAGCCTCGATGAGGACGTTCGGAAACGCTTCTACAGAAGATGTGAGAACGACGAGATCGGATGCTCTCATCATCAAAGGAACGTCGTCTCGACGCCCCACAAGGTGCAGGCAGTCCGTGAGCTTGAGATTATCGACCTCCCGTTGAACGTGAGCCTGTAAAGGCCCCATTCCGACGAGAATGGCATGTAAATCTGGATGTCGTTTCCGAGCTTCCCATATGAGGCGCACGAACCGGAGTGGTCGTTTCTCGTGCGAGAGCCGGAGCACGCCGCAGATCACGGGAGACTCGCTCGGTATTCCGAGCTGATTGCGAAAGGCGGCGACCTCAGTTTCCGGCGGCGCCTTGATCGCGTCGAAATCCACTCCGTTCGGCACGAGGTGAAAGCGCGCCGGGTCAATACCAATCCACTCCGCGTAACTGGCCGCGCCAACTTCCGAGTTTGCGCTCCACTGGACACGCGAGCTACGCGAAACGATGTCGTACCACTTTCGATACCACGGGCGGTAAATGTGTGGGAAGTGCGAAGGGTTCACACTGCGTGACGAAATCACGATCTTTGGTACGCCGGCTATCCATCCCGCGATGGCGCCGACCAAGTTCGACTGGTCGAGCCAGCAGTGCAGAACCGCGGGTCGGTTCACGAAGAGGTGTGTGTAAAATTTCCACACCTCGTCCGCGAGCTCGACCGGGAGACTCGCGATGAGCTCAAGGTCGCGAAACCCACGCTCTCTCACGCAATCGCGGAGTGTGAACTTGGGATGTTCCTCGGACATGAAATCAACGCCGATCCCGTTTTGTTCGAGCATCGGCTTATAGTGCAGAGTCTCCACGGCGCTCTGGCGATACGTCGAGACATGAACTGCAACGTTGAGCTGCTTCAATCGAACGGCGAGGCCCGTCATCTGACGCTCTGCGCCGCCGGGTCCGAGGTTGGTGATAAACAATTCGACAGAGGAATCAGACCTGGGCTCGTAAGTGGAGCCGGGCTCCTTCGTGACGCTTTGTTCGAATCGAAGAGGGGATGCTAGGTCGAGACGTCGGCTCCCGATAGAGAGAAGCACCTCTCCTTTGCTCTCGGAGTTGTCACTCCGTGGGTTTCCGTTGAGCTCGCTGAGATCGCTCGAGAGTGTGCGGAGCTGTTTGCGCAGATTCTCGTCGTTGATGTCGCCTAGCAGGTAACGGTAGCGACGTCCGTTTGACCGAGGATCTGAGTTGTCCGAGCTTGAGAAGTAGAAGTTGTCGTTCCAGAGGGATATGCGTCCTCTGCCGAGTTCTCGAATGTCGGAGTGGGAGGCGTGAGGAAGAAGAAGTGATTCCTCTTCGAAGAACAGAATTCCAGTTCCATTTCCGCTGCCCGAATCCGCGAAGGGCTGCAGATCTGGGAGATAGCAGGTGAACGCATTCTGTGATTCATGCTTCACCGGAGATCCCGCGATGGAAGCAATATTGACGGCGCGACTATCGAGGAGTTTGGCCCGCCGCCGCTTTTTGTACTTCAGTGCGCTGCGGCGAACGAACTCTGCCATTCGATTTCCCGTTTGCAGCAGGAACAGGGGGCCTCGATTGTCGAGCCTTGTTTCGCGCCACTCGGAGCCGACACGGAAAAGGAGAGAGCGGAAGCCGTAGCCGCGGAGCACTTCGAACGCCGCGGGGGGAATCGAGCGAAACGGAGCATCGAATACGGCGGTGGCGTTGCTCTGTTTGACACGCAAAAAGTTCTGCCGGTCATCCCAGAAGGCGGCGTCAGGCCACCGAGGTTGCCAGTCACGTTCTTTATCAACGGACTCAAAAGAGACGTTTGGTTCCGGAAGCAGCTCCGCGAGCGGAGGTAGCTCGTTCCCTAGATAAAAATACGCAACCGGAGTTCGCCGGGCGTGAAGAAAACTGAGGAGTGGGAGGTCGAGCTGAAACATCTACTATGCCGCCGCGGATTGAGTGTGTTGGGCTGGAATGGGCTCGCGCGCAGCGGCTCCGCCAAAGAGCGAGCGCAAAGGATTCGTCGGTCGGAGCTTTGCCGCCTGCGTTGTGCTGTTTCGGAGCCAGAGTTCGAGGATCAGTAATGCCCAAACTTGATAAGCGGAAAAGCCACTTGCTGTTCTCTGCTTCTCGATGAAGTGGCGAATTCTGGTCGGCTCCAGGAAGCGCGTGGAAAGGGCGCCCTTCCCGAGCGCGAGAGTTTCCAACGTATCGATGAACTTCTGCTGCTCCCATAACGCGATTGGAACACTGAAACCCATTTTCTTCCGCTCAAGCCACGCGCGTGGAATGTAGCGGCTCGCGACTTCCTTCAGGACGAGCTTGCCTTGGCCTTCGGCGTAGCAATGACACGGTGCAAGTTTCTCAGCGAAGCGCGCCACCTCCATGCTGAGAATTGGGCAGCGCACTTCGAGTGCATGCTGCATGCTCATTCGATCGACTTTGGAGAGCACGGCGCCTGGCATGTAATGGTCCATGTCGATCGAGCGCAGCCGGGAGAGAAGCGGGAGGCGCGGGCTATCGAGGAACGCCTTATAGGCACCGAAGAACTCCGTCGCCCGGGCGGGGAGCTTGCCGACCAGCGCGCCAAGCTCCGCTTCGTTGAAAATCAACACTCGATTGGAGAAATACGCAGACG
The DNA here is from genome assembly GCA_020853655.1 of Deltaproteobacteria bacterium. Taxonomy (GTDB): domain Bacteria; phylum Bdellovibrionota_C; class UBA2361; order SZUA-149; family JADYYL01; genus JADYYL01. The sequence goes on along the minus strand of JADYYL010000368.1, from coordinate 35 downwards.
AAGGCTTCCAACCTGGAGCGGGATGTTCCGCCTCG
>JADYYL010000367.1 GCA_020853655.1 Deltaproteobacteria bacterium | reverse complement strand
GTCGTTTTTCTTGGCCTCGTTTACTACTTTGCCCGGGAGGATGATTCTCCGCGCGGTGGAGCGAATCGGGTCGACGTGTTTGGTGATGTCGATGGGGAGCAGGTCGCGAAGATTTCGATTGCTCAAAGCGATAAGAGTGTCGAACTCATCGAGCAGGACGACCGATGGCGTGTGCCGGCTCGCGCGAACTACTTCGCATCGGGAGATAAAATTCGCGCGCTTCTCGTGAAGCTCATCAATCTTTCGGTCACCCAAAAGGTTACCGAAGATCCGGAGAAATTCGCGGCACTCGGCGTCGACGATAAGGCGGTCGAGAGCGGCAAGACCAAAGTCGTGCTCGCCACACGCGATGGCAAGGAGATCGCCTCACTCATTCTCGGGGAAACCCGGAAATCAAAGCGTCCCGATCCGATGGCACCGAGCGGAGGGGGGCAATATGTTCGGCGTTCAGGTGCGAACGAGGTGTATCTCGTTTCGGAGCAACTCTCCTTCGCAACGATCCCCGAAGAGTGGCTGGAACAGGAGCTCTTCACCGTTCCGCAGAGTCGCGTGCGCTCTGTCGCTCAGCTCATACGGACCGACGGAGGGTGGAAGGAGATCTTTCGCGTGACTTCGGGTCCCGAGGGATCGCAAGCGCGAACGTTCCAATTAGCCTCAGTGAAGTCGGGCGAGACGCCGGAGGAAGCGACCATCTCGCAGCTCGCTTCTGGACTTGAGAACATTCGTATCTCCGACGTCGTTCCCGCGGCCGAAGTGGACGAGAAGCTGAAGGGCGTGAAGTTCGATAATCGAACCGTTTACGAAACGAACGACGGGCTGCTCTACACAGTCGACTCTGGCAAGGATGGCGAGAAGCTATTCGCCAAGGTCGATGTCGCCTACTCTGACGCCGTCGCGAAGAGCGTTGAGACAGAAATTAAGTCTCATAACGAGCGCGTGGCGAAGGAACGTGCCGCGGCGACGCCGGCTCCGACGGCAGCGAAAGTTGACGCGGGAGACGACGAAGAGGAAGTCGATGTTGCGGATGTCCCTGAAGTCGAACCGCTAACAGCAAAGCTTTCCAATGCTGAGGAAGCAAAGAAGCTTGACGATCGATTTGCGAATTGGGCGTATCAGCTCCCGCAGTACTTCTCGCAGAAGCTGCGTCAGACCCGCGAGTCGTTGATGAAGTCGAGTACTTCTGCGGCGAAGTAGGGCGCCAACGGACCGCCATAGAGCCCTCGCGGACTGCCCAGTGTCCTCGCAGGCAAGAGCATACCCCCAGAGTGCTGTTCCGGGAGCGATATCTACCCCACAGAGCGACGGTGTGGCGTACACGGTTTGTTGCCGTGTGCTGTCGAGTGGCCGCCCCTGGCAGCCCGGTTCTCCAGCCCCCTCGCTCAGCCTCGATACTCTTAGATGTCGAATAGATGCGAGTGGTTAGGGCATGCTCTCCAAACAAGACTGCGAGCACCGCGCCGAATCGCTCGGTTCGCGCTACTCCGAATGGCATATCTGCGCGCACCGACTGAGTAAGTTGTGAAGATCGTGATGCCACGGTTCGTGTGATTTCGCCCATAACCGGATGTCCCCACAGAGGGGTTTCAAGAGGTTATGGAAACCCAGATCGCCGCGCCCGCCGCGGCTCAGACATCAAAGACTCCCACGCCAGCGCAGAACGCGCTCGTCGAGCGAGCCCAGCGTGAGATGGAAGCGTCGCTCCTGAGGAGCGAGTACAAGGACCTTGTTCGAACCATCGGGAACAAGCTGGGCATTCAAGACTTCGAAAGTGTGATGAGCGCGAATCTTTCGCAGCGCCTCATTACTGATTCTTCCGATACGCCACTCCTGCCGTTCGGCCGCCGAGAGGAAGTGCTCCTGAATGGACAGCTGCGCCAGCGGATCGGCATCGCATACGACCGTATGGACGTGACCGAGCGACAGGAACTGCTCTCGTCGATCATGCGCGCGGAGCGGATGTCTCTCGCGGTTGTCTCGCATCCGAATCAGGCGATGCATATTGTCGATACGATGCTCGCTCGAGAGGTGCGAAGCGTCTTCCTTGATCGAGAGGCATCCGCAGGACCAGGGAGCGCCCTGAAAGTACAAATCCCGTCACTCGTGTCCAATCGGGTGCTATCGAATATTCAGGATGCGCAATACTACACCCAGCTCGGCCTTCCGGAGCGCGCGCTGCGAAGCGCGAATAATGCCGAGCGAGAATCTCATGCGGTCCAGGACCCCTTACAGAATCGGAATCTCCAGTTTTCGGCGCTGATCGAGCAGCACCGAATCTCTTCATCGCAGGCGACGACTCTCGAACAAGCCCAGGCGATTCGCGAGCGGCGATACACACTGGAAGGCCTGGCGACTGCTGTTCGAGAGAAGTCTCCCTCGCTCGAGCCGGCACAGCGGGAGAAGCTCTATCAGGCGATGCGAACGGAGATTATGGCGGTGCTTCTTGATGAGACGCGCGCGTTCAAAGGCGCCGGCGCGGCGGGCGAGGCGGTGCGCACGACGGTGAAGGACATTCAGACGCACTACGCAGATTTTCTACCGCAGTTTCGTGATCGTCTTGCAGAGTTTCTCAGTGTCGATCGTTCGAGCTTTGCGGCCCGGGCTGTAGCGGGCGCGAAGAACATCAGCCTTGAGGGACTCAAATCGGACCCCTTGGACACGGCCGCGTGTGCCGTTGGTGGGGCTGCTGTCGGTTTTGTGCTCGGTGCCATCCCCGGCGCTGCAGCGGGCGGCGCGGCGGGAGCGGTCGTTACTGCACCGACTGGGCCCGGCGCCGCGGTCGGTGGCACCGTTGGTGCGGTATCGGGCGGAGTCGCAGGGGGGACGAAAGGCGCAGGTGCTGGGGCCGCAGTCGGGGGCGCTCTTTGCGTATACGCGGTGCAGCTAGCGAAGCGCGGTGGAGGGCAACGATTGTCGGATGGTTGGAACACCGGGATCGCGAGTAGCGATGATCCGGTACAGATTGCAGCAGGCGCGCTCGCTACGATCTCCACTGCATTTCTTTCGTTCGGTGGATTGGCGCGGGCAGGCGTGGGATCCGTCGTGAGTCGTCGGACATCGAAGGGGCTCGCCGATCTGTCAGTCTCGCTTGCGCGAGAGCTGGATCAAGCCGGAGCGGACATCGCAGAGCAGAACGCATCGCGTGAAGTCGTTCAGTGGCTTCGCTCAGATGCAGTGCAGGGGGAGTTGCGCGATACCCTTCGGACTCGACAGCAGGCGATCACAGAGTCGTTAACCGGCTTCGCGATGAAGTCACCTCAAGAGCGCTTCACTGAGCGACTTTCAAACCTCGTCTCCAGCGGCGCGTCGGGCATCGGCCCAAAGCAGCTCGAGTCGCTCTATCTACTCTCCAAAGTCGAAAGATACGACACGATTACTCGGGCGTTCGGTACCGCGATGATGGGTACTCAGACCGCAATGCTCGCCGCGACTCAGCTCTCTGCGATGGGGGCGATCGAGAATTCCAATCTGACTCAAGGTCAGAAGGACGCGATGACAGAGAGCGGAATGATTGCTCTCGCGAAGGTCGCGGGGGGAATGGCGCTTTTCTCTGGCGCTCACGCTGCGCTCAAGCCGCGCCTCGGGAATCCGCTGTCTGAGCTTCGTCTCGGTACTCCAGAGGAACTCGCTCGTCAGCAGTATGTGCAGCGAGCGCAGGAGCTGGGCATTAATCGCGAAGTCGCTACGGAGCTGTTTGCGACTCGCGGGCTTGTTCTTGACGAGGTGACTGGGCTCCTTGACCGGAGCTATCAATTTCATACTCTGCAGCGCTCGGGACGTTTCGTTCTTGCAACGGAGGGCAATGTTACCGCTGCGGGGATCGACCTGACCAATCTCGCAGGGCTCAATCAAACTCTCACGCATGAAGGCGCCAATGATGTCATGCGGCTTGCCGTGACAAAGGTTGAAGGCGAGTTGAGCAAGCTGAGCGGGAACGTCAAGGGCGGGTTGGTCATGTTTCGGGATCGTGGCCCCGAGAAGGGCGGACGCTTTAACGCGCTCGTCGTCGGCGCCGACACCAACCAAGTCAATCAAGCGCTCGGAAAAGCCGTTGCAGAGTTCGAACAGGAGATCGCTGATCGGGGACTGGCGAATCTGAACAATCCTCGAGGTGCTGGCAATGGAGTGACGCTAAGAACGGCGACCCTTCCCGTTCGTGGCAACACCAGTCCGGGGAACCTGCTCCGCGAGCTGGACGACAGTGTTCGTGGACCCGCTGCGCCGAAATCGACGGAGGTCTCAGCTGCGCCCGTGGCCTCCGCCAAACCAGCAACTCCGGTGCGCGATTCAGTGAAGGAGCTGCCGATCAATCCCAATCTCACCGAACGCTTGGATGATCCGTGGACCATCGCCGTCGAGGCACATAGGCAGGAAGTTCGGCGGCGAAGTGGAGCGTCCATCTCCTCGAGCCAAACTGAGTGGCTTCTCGGTACGCGGCAGCAGTCGTTTGACGAGATCACCGGGCTCTACAGCCAGGCGGCCCGGGTGTCCACAATACGAAGAGCGCAGGAATTCTCCGCGCGCACCGGGACACCGCACTACTATGTTGAGCTCGATCTCGGAAATCTGAAGGGCCTTTCCGAGATCAATCCAATACTTGGTGATAAGGCGCTTGCAGTTGCATCCGGTGCGTTCAAGCGCGCGCTCTCAAAGGTCACAGAGGGGCGCGGACATTATGTCGCACTCCGTCACGGCGGCGATGAGATGAGCGCTGTCGTCGGCAACGTTACTCGCATAGAAGCCACTATGGCGATGGAGCTCGCCAAGCAGGAGTTCGGCGTGTATGCGCGCTCCACGCGTGTCGCACTTCCCGGCGGACGGAACATCACTCTCGCAGAATTACCCCATCTCAAGCAGCAGCGAGAGCCCGGTGTGCGCCTGGATCCTGGCGTGGCGTATCTTGACCCAGCAGAGAAGGACCTCAGCAAGATTTTCAACATCGCGGACCAACAAATCCTCGCTGCCCGAAAGGCGGCTGTTCAGTAGCGCGAGTCGTTTGGGTTCTCCGACACTGATCTCCTCTGAGCCTGTCGGCTGTGATTGTCGATGGGCTGTTGCCGATCCAGCTCCTCTTCATCGCCCCACTGCTTGACCACCTGAACCAGCTACCACGCCCTTTCTACTTCGTGTCTCGAGCGTCGCTGCGGCGGTCGGATGTGCATGTTGTCACGCCGCGCGGCAATCAATCTCGACGTCATCTCCTTTCAACGCTCACCAATCGGCCGCGAACGACGACAGAGAGCGGTGGATTGAACGGTCCCAGCACCCTCAGGCATCCAACCTCGACTTCGCCAGAGTTTCACGT
>JADYYL010000366.1 GCA_020853655.1 Deltaproteobacteria bacterium | reverse complement strand
TCCACGCGAAGCGCGAGAGCGTCTCGCAAGGAAGGAACGGGGCGTATCGCATCGTCGTGCCGGCTGACGAATTCGGCCGAGCAGTTGATATCGCGAGTGCGAGCGCGCTTGCCGAGGACGACGGAGCTGCTCTGGAGTCGCTTGCTGCGGGCCGTGGATTCATCCCCCCGACGGCGGAGGAGGCGAGCTTCCGAGTCCGATTTCGCGAGGCCCTCGAATTGGAGCGGGTCGTCCGCGCGATTCCGGGTGTTGTGCGCGCGAGAGCCCTCGTTCGACTCACGAAACCCGCGGAAGGCGCCAGAGAGAGTGGTCCGACCCGAACGGTGCATCTCGTTGTCTCATTCGACAGTGCTGCCGTCGCGCGAGATGAACTGGATCGCCAGATTGCGACTGTTGTGCCGCAAGCGGGCGATGCGAAGTTGATTGTGTCGCTCCTCCCGATGGCAGATGCCGCCGATGGTACCGCTCTTTCTGCTCCTGCGACGGTTCGGCTCGGGTTCCCGTTCTCGTTTGATGTATTGGCATCGCAGACGAAGAGAGTGCAGGCACAGCTCTATGCTCTCATCGGAGGAGCGATCGTGTCGGCACTGATGGTTGGCCTGTCGTTTGGATTTCATCTCGCCCGTCGTCGACGGCGCACGAGGTCGGGTGACTCGAAGGCGACTGACCGAAGTCGAGCGACCGGCTCGTTTGAGTTACCGGAAGGTTCTCGCCGCGCCGGAGGGGAGCCCGTTGCAGGAAATGAAAGCTAGTTGCATTCGGCCATACTGAGCAGCACAAGGATATGAAAGGCACCGCGCGATTTCGAGCACTGGGGATGAAAGAGCGAGCACTTGTCGCCGTCGGCGTTTTGCTCGACGGGCATGACGCCGCAGATTTTCTCGTCAGTGACAAGGAGAGACATCTGGCGCTGACGCGGGCGGCACGTGACCTTGCTGAGTTGCCGCCGGACCTCAGAATGCCGTTATTGGGAAGCTTGCTGCGCCGAACTTTAGACGAACTGGAGTGAGCGGATCCGAGAAGATTTGAATGGCTCAGCCGGAGAAATTTCAGCGAGTGTTGCAAACTGCCGAGGCCGCCGAGCGGGAGGCGGGCTACGAGTTCCAGCGGATTGCGACCGTGTTTGATGCGCGAATGAAAGAGGTGGAGTCCCTCGGTGCGGAGTGCTCGTCTCTCGAGGCCGTGCTTCGGGAGTATGGAGAGTCGCAGGTGTCCTCCGTCGTCGCAGGTGACGTTCGGCGGGCGATTACATCAATGGAGTATCAGCGTTTGCTTCGTCGTCGGCTCTCGCAAGCGAAGTCGAAGTTGAAAGAGCGAGAGACGGCGCTCTCCCAGGCCGAAGAGCGGATGAAGATTGCCCAGGATGACCTTCGAGAGGCTCTGATAGAAAAGAAAAAGATTGAGACCCTGATCGCGCTGCGACAGGTTGAGCAGCGAGTGGTTCAATACGCTCGTGATGAAGTGAACGAGGAAGAGATCGCACAGGTGATGCGAGGAAAACGTGATGCGGAATGACGAACAGCCAAGTGCGGAAAACGCGGAATGGCAGGCCTGGGATCCAGGGCGGTATCTTCGTACGTTCTCCGCCAACGAGGTGCGTTTTTCGGCGGGATTCATGCAGCTGGACTTCGGAGCCCTGTTCCCGCACCTCCAATCACTGTGGGCGCCGCTCTTTCTGAGTCTCGGAGCACAAGTTCAGCTCCATGGCATAGAGAAGACGTTCGAGCTCCCGCAGAACTTGAAGCGAAAGTATGTCATCGAGATCGACAATGAACTCGGCATGCTCGCGCTTGACTCTCGCGCAGAGCGCGCATTCGCGAACGCTGTCGCTCCGCACTCGACTGGCGCTGCGGCGGATGTGTCGCTCGACTATCTTGAGCGCCGCCTTTTGGCGACGCTCACCAAAACGTGGGGTGGCTCTTCACCCGTCAATTTCCTGCACGTGTCCGATCGACAGAATGCCAACGTTGCGGTTGCCGGGGCGGTCCACCTCTCGCTCGTTGTCAACGGGACAGGCTGTGATGTGTGGTTTGGACTCGGCGCGCGAGTCATGGAGAAGCTCGACAATTCTGCCCGGGCGGAAGGTGAGTCCGGTCCACCTCGACGCAGTTCCCATGCTCCCAAAGATCTGATCACCATAGAGCTCGCGGAGCTCTTTGTGCCCCCAGAGTTGCTGATCGACTATCTGCGATCCGAGACGATCATCGGACTTGACCTTCCGGTTCGTACCGACGTGATTGTGCGTCTGAATGACGAGCCGTGGGCTTTGGGCCGCTTGGGGCAGTATCGTTCGAAGTTTGCCGTCGAGATGGTGGATTTTAATCCAGAGTCGATAGAGGACTCTGCAGGGAATACACGGCTGCGCGTCGAGTTGGTACGGCTCGAACTCGAGGTTGCGCAACGGAAAGAGCTTGAGCATCGAGGGGCGGTATTGCTCTCGGATGTGGAGACCTCTCCGAATTCGACCCTGGTCATTAGCGGAGAGTCCGTTGGTGAAGCAATCGTTGGGACCATCGGAGGTCAGTTCGCTCTGAACGTCCTTGGCAAGCTCGGTTAGGCATTCGAACCACGCGGGATCTGGAAATGGAAGGATTTGAGATCTTCGCCAAACTCGGATTCAGCGGGCTCTCGCTCGCCCTCCTTGCGCTGTGCGCCCTTTGCTTTAGCGCTTACATAAAGATTGTCACTGTTCTCGCGGTGCTTCGAACGGGCCTTGGCTGGAATTCGATGCCTGGGTTCGTGGTCAGCGGGGGACTCGCTATCGCGTTGAGCCTGTTCGTCATGGCTCCCACTCTTCGAACCGCGACAGAGGCGATGGACCGAACCATGCGTGAGCGAGCTGTGGCGGACGATGTGCAGCGAGCACGGGCCATAGGTGCGGCCGCTGAGGTGTGGCAGGGATTCCTCGTTCGTCAGACCACTCCGATGGAGTTGTCCAAGTTCGCCGATCTGTCTCTACAGCTTGAGAAGATTGCTCCGGACGCGCCAGAGTATGGGGCTCGGAAGGCGGTCGCCGAGCAGTCCTTCCCCGTCATTGCGCCGGCGTTTTTTGTGTCCCAACTTCGGGCCGCGTTCTCGCTCGGGCTCAGGTTGTTTCTCCCACTTCTCGTGATCGATCTCCTTGTCGCAACCGCGCTGGTCGCACTTGGGTACGACCAGCTGAGCCCCCACGTTGTGTCTTTGCCGTTGAAGCTCATTTTGTTCGTAGCGGTCGACGGATGGGGATTGATTACGACAAATCTCATCACCACTTTTCGCTAGGCCCATGGAATTCTTTTACGCACTCCGGATGTTTTGCGAGCTGGGTCTCCCACTCGTACTCGGTGTTGCGGCCGGTGGCTTCATCGCCGGGTTGATCCAGGCGTTTGCGCGGGTCGAAGAGCGGTCCATCTCGTTCGCGGGAAAGCTGTGCGGCTTTGGTCTCGCGTACTACCTCACGGCCCCACGAATTGCGGCGTCATTCGTCGAGTTTTCTGCTCGGATGTGGGGCGCACAGTAACTCTCGAGGATCGATAGACGACACTCTATGGAGCAATCGATCGACATACTGTTGCTCTTTGTTCGAGCACTCGGCTGCTTCGGCACCTTTGCTCTCCTCGGGTGGCGCGCGTGCTCGCTCGCCGTTTCCGTCTCGCTTTCCCTCGGACTGACGGCTTTCATGGTGCCGTTGCTACTCGTTGGCGCTCGCGGCGAGTCAGCGTCGATCTTGGCGGACGTTGTTTTACGACCCACGCTTCTGTTGGATGCGCCACCGTCTCTCATCGCGGGAAATCTTGTCGTCGGCATTATCGCAGGAGCTGTCGGCAGTGCTGCGGTAGCGGTATTTCTGTTTCTTTCGGGTTGGATTCAGGAGCTCGTGTTTCCGGCGCTGCGAAGCTCCTCGGAACGACCGCTCTCTCCGGCCCTCGGGACGCTCTTCGTCCTCTTCCCGCTCGCTCTATTATTCGAGGCGGGAGGCGGCGCGTCTCTCCTCGGGGCGGTTGCAGAGGCGCTCCGCGCTGCTCCGCCGCGGTCCCCATGGGGGCTGCTCTCCACGTCCTCCGTTCTGACGGGGGCAGGGGCGAGCGCGCTCAAAGTTGCCGCTCTT
>JADYYL010000365.1 GCA_020853655.1 Deltaproteobacteria bacterium | reverse complement strand
AACTCGAGGATGTTTACCTCGTAGAAAGACGAGGTTTGACGAATGATGTCGCAGATTGCTTCTCCGTCATGGAGGGCCATAGGGACGGATCGGCCATGGAGGGCGAGGTTGATATTGCTCATGGTTCTTTGATGCCACGCCAGAGCCGAGTGACGCATGGAAGTTTGAATCCGAATGCGCGCCGGAAGTGAGCCAAAGTGCCCAGCCAATTGAGGCTTCTTGAGCCAGATTTTCTGCGCGAGAACAGAGAGAAAGGAGCCCGGAACGCCCCATACTGAGAATTCAGGCCCGAGAACTCGGGATAGGGCGGATGACCGAAGAGAATGGGAAACGAAACAGGTTCCTTCTACTAACCTCCTGTCGAGTCGTGGCGGGGGGAGGGGGTATCGTTGACCTGATACCGCTCCCCCTCGCGCGCGCGCTAGTACTCGTCGATTGCGGAACGCAGCTCCGGCTGTTGCTGAATTCGGCTTTCGAGTCGCACGAGCCGTTGTTTCACTGACGCCCATCGCCACTTGGCGACCTCGAGCCGAACCCTCGTCCAGTAGAGCCTCCCCATTCCGAAATGCTGACCCCACGGCCATTGCGTCAGCGCGATGGTCGATGCCGCCATGGAGATCGCGCTGCCGACGAAGAGACCGAGGCGCGGGATCAGAGCCCAACCCGAGTCCGCGACGGCCAGCACCGCGAGTTCGCTGCACATCACGCCGAACGCGAGCTGTGCGGTGAGTTTCCGCCATCGATCGCCCACCAGGAAGTAGAGGTAGTAGATCGCGGTGGGAAGACCGACGTAGCCGACGAGCATCCTTGTGTGATCAGCGTTGCTCAGCGCACTTTCATGGAAGAAGACGGCTTGCATGAGTACGACCGAGCCCAACACGAAGAGCGATGAGCACACGAGGTGGCCGAACGCCTCGAAGGGATCGGCCGGCACTGCGGCAAGGCGCTCGGTTGCAGACTCCAGGCGATGGATTCGATCCTGCAACCGACCGAAACGAGTCAAGCACCGCCGAACCGACTGGCGCATGACTCCAAGAGCGAACCGACGCTTCAACTGCGACACGCTATTCATCAGACACACTCCTCTCCGCCGTTCCCTCGGAATGGAGGAGAGGAGTAAAACCGTTTCTACCCGTTTCGTTTCGGAGTGAATTGTAACACCAGGGCGAGCCCTCGTCACCGTCGCGGCCAGTGGAGATCGGGCGGGAGCACAATTGCGCGACATCGCTTCGATTATTTGGCCGGCGCTTGCTGTGCGCTCCAGACAGAACGACTGTGTTGCCAGGCCGCTCGCCAGTATCTGGCCGTGCTTGGGAAGCGTGATGGATTGGCGTTGCGTGGCATGTTACGAGTCACATGCTGTTCTTTCCTCGCCCCCTCCCTGAGAAGACTTTCCGCCAGCGTCGAACGCAGTTTGCTGCTTTCGACGCTGCGACATTCCTTTTCTCGAGCGAGCCATCAGAGCTTCGCTCCTTTCCCAGGAGGTTTTCATGTCTGAACGGCTCCTCGTGTACTCCGCTGGCGCGCTGTTCGATAGCTATACGCGCCTCGTCAATGTCCGCCTTGCTCAACACATCGAGGGGATCACTCGCGGCCGTGTACAGGTGAATCTCCCTCAGTCGTTCGTTGCCGGCCAGCCGTTGGAGCGAGTTCGTGGACTCTGCCTCTATCATCTCATCTGCAGTGATCTCGTGATCGCCAATGCCGATGGGACGCAGGTCGATGACGGTACGGTCTTCGAGGTCGCCGTTGCCATGTTCGCCGGAATTCCGGTCGTGTGGCATCGCGATGATTTTCGCGGTGCCGGAGACTCTCCGCGGGTTCCGCTGAATATCATGCTCGACGGCGGGTCCGCGTTGAAGTTCGTGGGCACGCCGGCGATTCTCAAAGACGCAACCGCGCGACGGGAGATCGACGCGAGCGAAGTTTCGACGCTCGGCCTTGAGTTTCAAGTTGCCAATGCCACTCTGACCCAGCGTGCTCACGACATCGTCAACGCCATGCGCGAGCTTCGGAGCTGCCGGAACTTCCTTCCTGTGGAGGAGGTCGCCTCGACGATTCGTACGCTCGTCCGGACCGTCGCTTCGGAACTCCATGACATGCTCACCCCACAGGTTATCGACGGCATCGTTGGCCGTCGCCGGAGATCGGACATCTGGGAGTTCTAACACCCCGTTCTATCCCGCAGCTCACGGAGCCGACACTTGTGTCCTCCGTGAGCTCTTCGGATTTATCTGTCGCAGCGTCGTTCCTTCCGATGAGTCCCAGTTACCGGAGGCCGTCTACGTTTGAGCAGTTCCAGTAAAACGTCTGTGTATACGGATGTGCTCCGAGTCCCAAGTTGTTTCCGATTCCCAGCCAGTACTCGTCCTTCGAAATTCTCAACGCTCGATGGCCGATGTAAAATGGTGCGGTGACGATGTCGAACACCAGGGCGAAAGGATAGAGCGCGATTCGCGCAGGATAGGACCAGAGAGTTCGCTCAACTTTGGAATACGACGTTGTTGCGGGTAGGAGTTTTTCACACACATATCCATTTCGGAGTCGACACCGCAGCGTGGTGTCCGCTCCGACGTGAGCGGACCGAGAAGCCAGCTCACAACTCTGTCCGTCGAGCCGTGCGGTATCGTCGCCAGGGGGACGAATCGGAATTGCCTCGCCAGTCGGGAGTCCTGCGATGGAGTAAAACGGTTCATCGAAGAAGCAATACTGACGCTTGCCGTTTTGTTCGGCGCAGAACTGCGCATCGGAAAGCGGATAGCCTACGGCAAAGAGCTCGGGTGCTTCTTGAACTTCGCGATTGGGGTCCGGAAGTGTTGCGTAGGAGAGAACGACCTGGTCTGCCGTCCGAATGCCCTCGAGCGGGCCAGTCACATCCTTCCATTCGGCGGAGAGTCCCAGGTGATAGACGGCGGTGGTTGCGCACCCGGTTGAGAGGATGAGGAGGAGGGCTGCACTCAGTGCAAAGTATGGTCGTATCATCAGCTGTCGATAGCACAGGAGAGCGACTGAACCTGTGAGCCTTCGCATGTCACGCCTCGCTCTCTAACTCGCGAGGGGCGAGGTCGCCACAGGCGCCAAGTGCCAGGTTTCGGGGGGAAGAGCTGAATTCTAGTTT
>JADYYL010000364.1 GCA_020853655.1 Deltaproteobacteria bacterium | reverse complement strand
GGCCGGCTCTCCGGTATTCCATGCGGAGGATGCTGTGAAAGGCGGGTATGTCGTTCTCTCGGGTCGACTCGTGGCCCTTCAGTCCTCCCCGCACGGCAAAGAGCTGGCGCTTGAGCTTCTCTCACCAGGGGATGTCTTTGCGTTCTCGCACGCGTTGACCGAGGTCACGCCGACATTCTCGGTGCAGGCGCAAATCGACTCCAGGATCGTCCTCATTCCGCAGAAGACGCTCCAGAGTCTCGCGGCAAAGTCTCCCGCAGTATGCGTGGCGATCTTGAAAAACGAGTTACAGCGCCTTCAACGACTTGGCGAGCTGGCGCTCGGACTGGCGCACTCCAGGGTAGAGTCTCGTATTTTAGCGACCTTACTCTCTCTGGCGCCGCGACTCGGCAAGGGAACGCAGACGCACGAATCGGTTCGACTCTATCTCACTCGTAAGGATTTGGCGGAACTAACGGGAACCACTCCGGAGACTTCGATCCGAGTCACGAAGAGTTTGGAGCGAAAAGGGCTCCTCGATCTGGCTCGTCCAGGGATCATTAAAATTGTATCGTTGCAGGCGCTGCGTGAGCAGATGCTCACCTTGCAGTAGCAGGCCCATCGCGGATTAGTGAGCCGTCGTCTCGACTTTCGCAGTGTGAGCCGTGGCGGGCAGTGGGCTTTCGGACGGGGACGGATAGTGTAGCGGAATCTGCACTTGGACCACATAACGATCCGACTCGTCGAACCGCTCGACCACACTCCCGAGGTCTGTTTTCGCTAAAAAGTCGATGAGCACCGATCCGGAGCCCTTGCTCATCCGGAGATCGGGATCGGCAAACGAATCACCATGTATCCGATTTGCAACAGAGATCAACGCCTTGTCGCGCTTGCTGCTCACCGACAACGAGAGTTCGATCGGAAGGTTTCCGTACTTGAAAGCATTAATCAGCATCTCCGTGCATATGACCGCGTAAGAAGAAGCCGTTCGGGGGGTCGCATGAAGTGGCTCTTCCGTCATGCTGAGCATCACGGCATTCTCTTCGGGCTGAAGCGATTGCACGATTCGGTCTGTCAGCTCCCGTAACTCTATGGAGTTCGCGTTGGGGTTCGATTTCGAAGACTCGGTCAGAATGTCGTGAATCAGAGCCAATCCGTGAATCTGCGCTTTCACCCGCCGGACATCGGATCCAGAAAGCGTGTCTTTCTTACGAAGTTCCATCTGGAGAAGCGAATTGACAATCTGGAAGCTATTCTTCACGCGATGATGGATCTCAACTAAGTTGAGCTGTAACCGTTCATTGAGCTTTTCAACTCGCTCTTTGGAATCCCGCAGGTGCTGCTCCATTTCGTGGCGGTTCGTCTCATCCCAGAAGACGCCAAGGCAGCGCAGCGGCTTGCCGTTCTCGTCGACGTCAAACTTTCCCCGAACTCGGATGCAGACACTTTTTTTATTGTCGTTGACGAGTCGACAAACGAATTCAAACGGCGCACGCTCTTTCATCGATCCAGAGACGTGCGTGAGCACGGGACGGCGTTCTGTTTTAGGGAGGAAACGCAAACAGTGTCGCAGGCCGTACTTCACCACAGGCTTGTCACTGAACTGTCCGAGGAGGCCGAGGGAGTACTCGACCTTTCGTGAACGGAGATCCCACACGGCATACTCGAGACCTGCGGCTTCGAGCGCGGCTCTCACCTGCGCAAGTGAATGCCGCTCGAGCGTCGTTGCCTGATACACACGTTCTTTCTCGACACTTCCGAGAACGGTATCGACCGACAACATCAGCACCTCAAGAAACTCCTCACCTTTCGGGATGAAGTCTCGAATGCCGAGTCGGAGGGCAGCCGTCAGTGCACTCTCATCCCCGAAGCCCGTCACAAGAATTGCGGGTGCACGACCGCCTCCAGCGAGGTAGTCGCGATAAAAATCAATGCCGGTGGAATGTTCTTTCAGGTTGAGGTCGATGATGAGAAGGTCATACTCCGCGCTCTGCAGAGAGGCCATGGCCTCGGTTGTATCGGCGGCAACGTCGCAGGCGATGTCCCGCCGAGCAAAGCGCAACTGGAGCAGTGTGCTGAGCTGCGGATCGTAGTCGAGCAGAAGGAGTTTATAGGCCATGAAAGAACGTCTTCTGGGGGGCAGCGCGCCTGGGTATTATGCCCAGCGCTCAAATCTGTATCATGAGTTGACGAGTTTCGAACTATTCCGACTGAATGCCGCATGATCCCGATCATTCGGCAATTGAGGAGGACAGTTTGCCCCTCCTCGGTCCTCAATCGTCGTGCTATCGATCCCCGTACTGGAAGCAATGCACGAGGTTTCGCATGAATACGCACCTCCAACCGTTCAATATGGTCTCGTCCATGGACTACATCGATTCAATTTTGGAAGACGTCTCCGCGGACGTCGATGCCATCGACGCGCTCGGTAAAGTCTGTGATCTTCTGGCAGAGGTCCCCAGTCCGACCCGTGAACAGCTTTTCGTTTCCATAGCTCGCCTTGGTTGCAAATCCGTCCGTCCGTTGAACTAGCCTGCGCGGTCCACGACGACACAGTTCTGCTTATTGGCCCCTCCCCAGGCTGGCGCGTATCGAACGAGGGCAGGCGCGCGTCCACCTTTCTCCTTTCCGTGGAAGACTTGGAACACAGGGCAGTCTGT
>JADYYL010000363.1 GCA_020853655.1 Deltaproteobacteria bacterium | reverse complement strand
GCGCTGGTGTCGACGGTGGGAACGCGTTCCGTCGATTTTAAGGGTTGGGAGTATATCGTCGGAAAATTGGAGACCGCCGGCCTTCGGAGAGAAGTGCTGGAAACTATCTTCTCCGATCCTCGAATCGGGCGACGAGAAGATCTCTTCTTCAGCATTGAACCCAAGGAATCTCGCGTCCCCTACCGGCGCTTCGTCAATAAGCGCAACAAAGAGCTCGCGCTCGGATGCTTCGCTCAGTTCCAAGATGCGTTCACCCGGGCGAAGAAGGAATTCGGGGTTTCACCGGCAGTGGTGCTTTCGATTCTCCAGCTGGAAACGGCGTGCGGCCGCAACACGGGAAGCGCACTCGTTTTCCCGCGTCTCCTCCGGCTCGCTGCCGCGGCGACGCCAGAGAACGTGGAACGCAATATCGAGCGCTACGACGCGAAGAAAGCGCCGAGGGACCTTGCGCAAAAGGTCGCTCAGCGCGCGCAGTGGCTTGAAGACACGTTTCTTCCCCATGTGGTCGCGACCATCCAACTCGCGGCATACAAAAACAGCCATCCGCTCGAACTGCGCGGCTCGAGCGCCGGGGCCCTCGGCATGCCCCAGTTCCTTCCGGGCAACTACCTTCGCTATGGGGTTGATGGTGACGGCGACGGTAAAGTCGACCTGTTCAGCGGCCCGGACGCGGTGCTCTCCGTTGCAAACTATCTCCGAAATCACGGATGGAGTGGCAGCAACCCCTCTCTCCGCGCCAAGCGTTCGAGCGTATGGGAATACAATCGATCGCAGCCATATGTTGATGCTGTCTTCAGCATGGCGTCTCTCGTCGAACCGCAGATTGCCCGGTTGACACGTCAGCCTTCGCAAAAGACTATAGCCCCTTCGAAAGAGGCGGCCGATTCAGCAACGCGCTGAACACTTCGGCCCCGATCGCGCAACGACCATCATAGAGAAACCCGAGGAGCTCGATGTCTCCCCTTCCGCCCGAGCTCGCCGCAGTCAACGAGATATTCTTGAAAGAGATTTCAGATCACCTCGTCGCTTTCCGCGCCATTCTGAGCGATGCGTCTATCTCCGAGAGGTCCACCGCCGAACAGGAGAAGCTTCGACATGGGCTTGAGAATCGCTTCCACGTTATTCGCGGCGGCGCGGGATTTCTGCAGCACGCGCAACTTGCGGCGTGCTCAACGCGCGGCGAGAAATTGTTTCGCGACGCAAAAGGAGGCGAGCGGATTGCAGAAATCGTGACGAACGAACTCCCGGCCCTGATTCAAACGTTAGAAGAAGAGCTCGCCCGAATCTCACACGCCTGATCAATCCGCAGGCGACTACCTCGGAACACGTTCTCTCTTCCTCGCGAGAAGCGCAGCCCGCTCTGCTTCAGCAGAAAGCCACCGATCCACTTCGTCGATCGAGTCCGTCGGAAGATGTAACACGGCACCCTTCGGGAACACGCTCACCTTCGCACGGAGTGCGGGATTGAGCTCTCGAATCGCGTCGGTCGAAAGTCCTGTCAGCTGAGAGACGGTGCGGAGCTCCAGAGAACGATCGAGCTTCCGATGTGACAGTTCGGCGACCGGCGCATTCGCCAACTCCGGAAAATGCGCATGCCGATCCCTATACACTTCCACCATCGCGACGAACTCCGGATAATAGTTCGGCGCCGCGTAATCGATCTTCTTCGACCGAAACGAATTGACGAATTCCTCGATCCCGGTGAACTTCCGCGCCCGTTGCGCGGAGAGTAGCAGCGGCCGTCCTACATTGTGCTCAACCACCGCGAACGGCCAGGCGAGCTCCGGGCCAATAATCTTTTGCCATGCGTCTCGCGCCGAAACGAATGCGGCGGCAGCGGCCTCTGTCGAACGGATCGGATCTCGCCGTTCGTCGACCTGTGAATCCATTCGCAAGCGGAACCCACCCGCGAGTTGCTGGAGGAACTGCCACGGTCCGACCGCGGCCTTTGAACTCACCGCGGATAGATTGAAATACGATTCGAACAAGGGAATGACGGTGAGTTCCTCCGGCAGGCCGCGGTCTCGAAAAATACCTCGCATCCGATCCGCATAGGGCTCGAATCGCTGAAGGCCCTGCACAAGAAGCTCCCGAATTCCATTCTGAGCAGCAAGGGCGGTGACCGGACGGTCGGCAGGTCGCCCCGGCATCGCTCGAACCTCGTCGAGCTTCGCGAGAAGCTCCCGTTCGCTATCGCTCAGCGGTTGGCGCGTCTTTTCGAGCCTCAGCAACGTTCCTTGCAAATCGCCCCTCTGTGCCTCGACCGCCTGACGACGCACATCTCGTTGAGCGTTGGTAGGCGGATCTGAAAGTGCGGGCGCTTCAAAAGTTCGAAAGACGATGTGGGGATAGTCCTTCGCCACGAGCGCAATCTGGTTGCGTCCCATCTCCGTAAAGACCGACTTCCAGAAATCGACACGTGGGCGAATCGTCACCGGAACTGGGAAAGGAGAACGTTCCGCCGCAGGCGGCACGGCGGCGAGCGATACGGGCGGCAATTGCACAGGCTGGAGAGTCGACTTCTCTCCGATGGTCCGCGGAGCCTGCGCGATAGATTCTTGAGTCGGGGGCATATCTCGTGGGGATCAGTGGTGACTGCTCGCGAGAGGTTATTGAAATCCCCAAAAGAAATGAAGAGCACGCCGAGGCAGTGGACTCAACTCCCTGAATCTCAACGCCTTTCCAAATATCAAGCGGACCCTGCGAGATGTGCGAGGAAGCGACCCACCGTGAGAAAACCACGGCGCATGCGATCAACGCCAAAATGTTCATTCGGCGCATGGATCTGGTCATCTCCCAATCCGTAGCCGAAGAAAACAATCTCTCCAC
This sequence comes from Deltaproteobacteria bacterium, assembly GCA_020853655.1. Classification (GTDB taxonomy): domain Bacteria; phylum Bdellovibrionota_C; class UBA2361; order SZUA-149; family JADYYL01; genus JADYYL01. Next base: position 2,870 of record JADYYL010000363.1, on the reverse strand, counting down.
CACTCGCTTCCGACAGGTCGAGAGAGATCGGAATCGATCCCCCCTCCAGCGCCACGCCACACGAAGTCCCTGCGACATCAGAGAACGCGGCGACCGCGGCCTTCACTATGGGCGCATTCGGATGCGTGCGAAGCGCAGAGCCCGACCCTAGCTTCCGAACCTCAATCGTCATGCTCTTTGGGCAGTGGGCCTCTAGAAACTTGCAGACCAGCTCTTGAATTCGTATCGGATCCTGGCCCGGAACGAGACGACAGGAGATCTTCGCAGAAGCTCGTGCTGGGATGACAGTCTTAAAACCATCCCCGGTATATCCGCCGTTCAACCCATTGATCTCGAACGTTGGGCGGAGCCACACACGCTCCTCAATCGAGAGTCCCGATTCTCCGCCGAACGGCGCGACACCGAGCAGTTTCAACGATTCGTCCGCCGTTGTCCCCATGCAGAGCTGCGCTCGATCCGCAGGGGGCAGCTCTTCAATTCCGTCATAGAATCCCGGAATCGTCACGCGTCCGTTCTCATCCACCGCCTTGGCAAGCAATTCGACAAGTGCCCGGTTCGGATTGTAGGCGATTCCTCCAACCATGCCGGAGTGAAGATCGTGATCAGAGCCGTGCAGCACCAGTTCAAACGCCGCAATACCACGCACGCCGACGCCGACCCAAGGTCGAGCCAGAGATTTCATTCCGACATCGACGACCGCAAGATAGTCCGCGCGTACCTGGTCACGCTTCTCCGGGAGCATCTTCTTGAGCGCTGCGCTCGAACTCTCTTCCTCCCCTTCGATGATCATCTTGACATTCATCGGAAGCGCCCCGCGGTGCTTCAAGATCGAACAGAGAGCTGACATCGTGTAGAAGAGCTGGCCCTTGTTGTCTTGGGCGCCGCGAGCATACACCTCGCCGGCGCGAATCTCCGGCTCGAATGGCGGCGACTGCCAGAGCTCCAGCGGATCCACCGGTTGGACGTCATAGTGACCGTAGAAAAGGGCTGTCTTGGCGGCAGGCCCCGCTCCTGCCCAGCTCGCAAACACGATCGGATGTCCCGCGCCCGTCCAACGCTCCACGGTGAACCCCGCGCTCTGCAGAAACTCCGCTACCCAATGCGAGCAGCGCTCAACATCCGCAGCATAGTGCGGTTCGGTGCTGACGCTGGGAAAGCGGAGCAACTGGAAGTACCGCTCGAAGAAACTCTCTCGCTGGTCTTCGAACATCGACTCAAGCGACCGAAGCGTCAGATCCATAGCAGCACCCAATCAACGTCCCGTCTGAAGAATATCTATTATGCACAGGTCACGGTCTCGACCGCTTTACCCTACGCGGAAAGCCAACAGGCACCCAGCCACGAAACCGTCTCGACAGCCGTTCTAGCGCAACGGCAACTTCCGGGCGCGCACAGCACGTCGGAATCAAAATTTCCCGTATTGCCCGTGCAACGACGACAACAAACAGCGCTCTATTCCAGGAATACAAAACAGCGCAGAAGGTTCCTTCCAGAGCCCGTGCCATTGGCACGGCAATAAGTCCCCTCATCCCGTCATTGCGTGACATTCCCAGGAGGAATGCAAGAGCAAAGTTTAGAGCGAGGGCCAGCCAAAAAGAGAACAACGCGATCGGGGCAAAGATGAAACCACGAAGAACGAGCTCCTCACCAAAAGCGAGGACGACCGCTCTTCCGAGCATGACCTCGGGGGACGGCCGCGACGCCGCTGCCGTTCCCCGAGGCGACCCAAAAGCTTCCACGACGGGAAGAAGAAGTGCCGCGAGTATCGTCAGCAGAACTCCCGCACCAAGTCCTCGACCGAATGCCTCTCCTGAGAGGCGCACCGAGGGCACAAATCCTGACAGTGCGAGGATCGCCATCGAAAGGAAGATACACGCGACGAACAGCGCGATCTGCCGGGGAATCGTTTCACAAAATCGGTCAATCATACTTCTCTCACCGAATCTTCTCCGGATGCCGCGAGCGAAAGAGGCGAAGCGCTTCAGCGTATGCCTCAGACTTGAAACCCTGAACTCGAGAGAGGAACTCTGCGCAGGTCATCCATTCCGTACATTGAAACTCGTTCGTGGTCGCTCGGGCTAAATCAATCTGAGTATCGACGGTGAGCCGCACTAAGAAGTAATACTGCTCCTGACCCGCGAACCCCCGGGAGTGCAGGTGCGGCGGCCAATCGTAGCGAATTGGGTCTGTCAACGCATCGATCACGTCGACACAACGAGTTCCAATCTCCTCTTCAAGCTCACGCAGCATTGCCTCCAAGAGGTCTTCACCCTCTTCCACGCCACCCTGGGGGATCTGCCATGCCCCTGTGCGATCGGATCGCTCGCAGCCGAGCAGATTGCCCGCTTGATCGACGACGAAGACAGCGACGTTCTTGCGATACGGCAGGGTACTCATGAGGTGCTCGAAAAGGCTGTTTCCAACGGGAACGGGCATGATACCCTCCTTCGGCGGAATGCAAAATGTTCAATCGCCCATCAGCGCCCCGCATGCGTGGTGCGCAAATCCCAGCCGGAAAAGGATCTGATGTGGGTATGAAGGGAAAAACCTCTGTCGCTTTCGCAGACTCGCTCTGCCTCATTGCCGCTTTGGTGCTTTGTGGCTTTCGCTCCACGCCGTTTTTTCATTCACTCGACTGCTTCTCGTTGACGGCAGAGGAGGTGTTAACGAGTGGGGTTTGGTCGAATGGGCTCGCAGGCTTTCCAGGATTCCCGCGCGAGTGGCTCGCCGCCGGCTTGATGAGCAGTCCCATTCTATTTCTCTCGCTCGCGCCCGCGGAAGCGATTACGCTTTTTTCTTTTGTCCTCTTCCTTCTGGAACTGTTTTATCTGCGGAAGATCGGCGCGGAACGACGATGGAACGCTGGAGGG
>JADYYL010000362.1 GCA_020853655.1 Deltaproteobacteria bacterium | reverse complement strand
CATCAACCCTTTCCAGAGACTGCTACAGCATGTCGCTCAGCGAATGTGGACACGTTAACCTCGTTCGATACACACGCCAAATCGCTGACCACTCTGACGTTTCGTCGTGACAATCGGCACACCGCCCAATCGATGATGGTGATCAGGGCCTCCGACGGGCGCCAAATCAACAACGCTCGAGTTCGAATTTCCGGTGGAATGTCAGGAGGTTATGTCATCTCGCGGCGAATGACAACCTGACCGTGAGGCGGTATGCTCGCGGCGACTATGACGCGCGCTCTCTGCGCGGCGAATATCCAACCACTGGAGAAAACATGAAAGCTCTCACTGCGATCGCTTGCTGCGCATTGCTCTATCCGACGATCAATCTTCAAGCTGAAGATATCAACGTCGTGTTCAAGAAAGTGAACGAGTACGTCGCTCAGCAAAACTATCCGAAGGCAATGGAAGAGCTTTCGTGGGCAAGGAAAGAACTCGAGCGGCTGCATTCGATTAAAGTTGCGACACTTCTTCCGAACGAGCTCAACGGATTCACCGGCGCGGCCCCAAAGACCCAAGCCGTGCTCGGCATGTCGACGATTGAGCGCAATTACACGAGCGGAAAGCAGCGGATCGAAGTTTCGATCGCTGGCGGTACCCCCGAGGGTATGGGCGGACTCGCTGGCCTCGCGAAGATGGGAATGATGATGGAGGCGAACGAGCCGGGGAATGAAACGTTCCGACTCGACGGCCGAACCGCGACGCTCAAGGCCGCAAACCCCAACTCGCCAGAGATGACCGTCGTGCTCGAGAGCGGACAGATCATGACCATCCAAGGAAAGGGCGTCGATGTTGCGACGTTGAAGACCTTCGCCGAGGCGCTGAAGATCGGTGACATCGACAACTATCTGAAAGGCGGGACGAAGTAGAGAGTGGCACTCCTGGGAATCCTCTCCCGGGTCTCCTCTCGCTTCTGAATCGGTCGCAACGATTCGTGCTTGTGCCGGATCTCCAGTCCAGCTCGGTCCCAAAGTCCGGCGGAGGCAGTTCTCGTTGCGGAGTCGATTTTCCCTCGGTTTTCTTGGGTGAAAGGGCGGTCGTCGTGGTTTCCTGTAGCCCTCGCCGGGGCTGAGGATTTCGCGTGAGGGAAGGTGGGTTGACTCCGTTCGCAAAAATGGTCACTTATTGGCCCTGCCCATTTGGGGGCCATCAGGCGCCGACTTAGCTCAGTTGGTAGAGCATCTCATTCGTAATGAGAGGGTCACGTGTTCAACTCACGTAGTCGGCTTTCTTCGATTCTGTTTTTTTTCTTCCTCTCCCGCGCATTGATTAGTTCATATTCTGCGCGGGCCGACGAAGCACTAGATGCACGACGTTCGTGCCGCGAGTTTCAAATCCCGCCTCGCAATAGCACAGATAGTAATCCCACATCCGGCGAAAATCTTCCGCGAATCCGAGCTGCGTGATTGAACTCCACCGTTCATTGAAAGTCGTTCGCCAGCGGCGGAGCGTTTCGGCGTAGTGCGCGGCGTAGCTGTCGAGGTCCTCGATGACGAGCGCGGAGTGCGATGAGATCGCATGAGCAAGTGCGCCAACGGAGGGCAGGTGACCACCGGGAAAAATGTAGCGCTGGATCCAGTCTACAGAGCGACGGTATTCATCGTAACGGTCGTCGGCGATCGTAATCACCTGTACGACGGCTACGCCGTTCGGTTTCAAGACATCGTCGATCTTCGAGAAATAGGAACCCAGATATTCGGCTCCGACCGCCTCAAGCATCTCGACCGAGACAACGCGATCGTACTTCTCCGTGACGTCGCGATAATCGCAGAGAACGATCTCGACTCGATCGGAGAGGCCCTCGGCGGCGACGCGCTCGCGTGCAAATTTGAGTTGTTCGTCTGAAAGCGTGATCGACGTGACCCGACAGCCGAACTGCTTTGCCGCCGCAATGGCGACACTTCCCCAGCCCGAACCAATCTCGAGGAGGTGGTGTTCCGGTCGCAGCGCGAGCTTGTCGAGCAGGATTCGAATCTTGTTCTCCTGCGCATCGCTCAATGTTTGCTCCGGGTGCTCAAAGATCGCACTTGAATACATCATCGTGTGATCGAGCCACTGCGCATAGAAATCGTTCCCGAGATCGTAGTGCGCGATGATGTTTTTTCGACTACCTCCGCGAGTATTCTTTCGCGAAAAGTAGTGGAAGAGATACTCGAGTGGCCTTGTAAACCAGGTGTTTTGCAACCATCGGTTCGTCATCACACGTCGGTTGCAAATGATGACTCGGAGCAGTCGCGTCAAATGATCACAGCTCCATTCTCCTAACGTGTATGACTCGCCGAAGCCGATGTCGCCGCGCGTGAGGAGCCGACTAAAGAAGCGCCAATCATGCACGTGCAATTCCGCATGTGGTTCAGAAATCGTGTTGCCGCCGACAAGTTGCTCGCCATTCGGAAGCGTCAATTGCACAGAGCCGATCTCGATCTGCGAGAGAATGCTCCGCGCGACACGCATCCCCAAGCGATCGAGAAGCGAGGGAGTGCTGGGCTCTGCCGGTCGCGATGCGTCCCGATCAGACTTGGATGACACCACACGAAGTGTGCACGTGCGCGGCGTCGTGTTCGGTCGAGAAGGTACTTCCACGGTTTGAGAACGACGAGTCATCTTCAGCTCCAGAGTGCGGGTGCGCTGCGCAAGAATTCGAAATTGTTATTCCATCACCGCAAAGTGCGTGCTGAGTTTCCTCTCTGTCGCCCCCCAGAGAGGGCGCCGGGTGAGCCCATCAACACCCCTCCGAATGGTCATTCGCTACACCTTCGATCACCATTTCTGAGAGGCGCCAAAATTCCGGCGAGGTTTCGCGGGAATTTCCGCAACCATCCCGCAAACTTAGCACGCCATTTGCAGTTCTTGGACGGGCGAGAATTTCTTGCGGTGCAATATAAGGTCAAAACCCCGAACTGCCGACAATTATGGGTATGGAATGCCCCGCTGGACGTGTGTCCGGGTGGGCAAGTTTTGCCAAGGAGCAGTGCTTAGCAGTTCGAGCGGATACGGCAGTCGCGCTCACGAAGCTAACACGTCACGGAAGGTTATTGGCGTTCGATGTCTGTAATCGACAAAATTGATGGCGACCTCATCCGGAAACTGTCTGAAGGACAGTCAACGGAATCCTCTGGCGAGAGCTCGACTCTCCTCGGCCTGGGGAAGGGTGCGTCGTTCGATAAGGACAAAGTTAATCTCACTCCTGGGCTCAATACCGTTGCACAGGCGTTCACAAACTCATACCTCCGCCTCAACGACGCCATCTCCGCCATCTCGTTCACGAAGGATACGCTCGAGCAGATTCTCGATCTCACGAAGGATCTGATCGGACTTGCCGATCGAGCTCTTGACGAGTCCACAAAAGAGAATCAGCGCAACCGACTCAACACGCTCTACCAGAAGAAAGTTCGCGAGTTCCGCGATATCCTCACGGCGTCGCTGAAGCAGGGCGTGGATCTGCTCGACCAGAACGACGTGCAAGGTGTTCTGAAGGAAGCCGGTATCGATCCGAAGGCGGCGACGCAACTCGCGCAGATCTTCAAGAAGCTTGCAGGCTCCGACCAGATCCTTGGCTACGAGAAGTTCAAGATCAGCGACCAGCTGATCAACTCGCTGAAAACGCAGATCGTCGGGAACGGCACATTCACACCTGGCTTCACGCGCACCGGAGCCGGAAACGGAACGTTCACCGCCGTGCAGACCGTCAGCACCACTGGAATCGACGCGTGGTGGTTCGACGCTGTGACGACAGGCGACGGTACCTACAACGCCGGCGTGTCATATGCGAGCGGTGCCTCCGTTGAGAACATCGTTACCGCCGACGTCAACAACGACGGAATCCTTGATTACATCAACGCTTCAAGTGGCGACGACAGCTTCAACGTCGGCCTAGGGAACGGCGACGGGTCTTTCAAGCTGAACGTCTCCTACGTCACCGGCGACGAGCCGTACTCTGTCGCGGTCGCGGATCTGAACGGCGATCGATACGCCGATATCGTTTCGGCGTCATACGGCGATGACTCCGTGAGTGTCGCGTTCGGGAATGGTGATGGAAGTTTTACCTCTCGAAGGTCGTACTCTGCGGGTAACGGAGCGTCCTTCGTTGCGATCGCCGACGTCAACAGCGACGGAGTTGCGGATGTCATCTCGACTTCGGTTCTCGACAGCAAGACGAGTCTGTTCCTCGGGAACAATGACGGAACCCTGAAAGCGCGCCTCTCGTTCGACGGTGGTTTCGGCGGCGATACCGTTCAGGTCGCAGACATGAACGGCGACGGATTGCAGGACCTCGTCGTCACTGCTTCAGCGGCGAACACCGTCGAGATCAGTCTCGGCAACGGCGACGGCTCCTTCAAGAACCGCATCTCCTCCAGCGTTGGGCTCGATCTTCAGCGCGCAGCGATCCGCGACATCAACGGCGACGGAAAGCTCGACATTGCGACCGCGAACCGAGCGGATGACATCAGCGTTCTCATCTCGAACGGCGACGGCACGTTTGCGGCACAGGTGACCTACGAGACTGGCAACGCAGCAACGGACATCGCATTCACCGACATCGATCGAGACGGCAAGGTCGATCTCATCGTCACGACCATCAGCGATAGCTCCGTAAGCGTAT
>JADYYL010000361.1 GCA_020853655.1 Deltaproteobacteria bacterium | reverse complement strand
GACTGAGGCTAAACCGCTATGGCTCGAACAAACTTTGAGCGCGCGATGGTCGCTGCGCGCCGATCCCGTCCCGATGAGTATGAAGTGGTCAATCGATGGCTCGATCGGTGGCAAGTGGCGCTCTCGGTTTGTTACCGCGAGGAAACTCAGGACGACCACGATGTTTATGATTTGATAGCTCCGTCAGAGGCGTTGAATGAGCTCCCGATGGAACTCGTCTCGCGCTACTGGCAGCTGAGGCTCTGAAGGTCCTATGCCCCCGATGAAACGTGCTGTGAGATTCGCCCCTGTCGATGAAAGTGCTTCTGCGCGACCCAAGGGGTGGAAACAGCCTTCAGTACTCGAGAGAGTTCGACGCTTGACCACCAAGGGGAAGCCCGCTGCGCCGCAGGCGGATGAGCCAAGCTTCGATGAACTCGCCCTTCGAGCGCAAACACTCCTCAAATCTATCCTCCGAGCGTAACGAGAGAGTACGCCGGCGACTCACGCGACTCGGCTCGAGACCGGCTCGATCTGCCGACGCCACAACACGAGCGCCACAAACATGAGGTTCGAGACGACGAGATAGAGTGGATACAGAACGGTCGTGACCGAGTATTGCTCCAGCGCGAGAATCGCGAGAAAGAATTTCACACTGCTTCCGAAATACGTCAGCGCGGTCTCTTCCCATGGTTTCGTCCACGATTTCCTCACCGTAGGGTAAAATCCCACCGCATCGATCACGGTGACGAGAATGATCGCGAGGAGCGGTTCGTTCGTGACCACCCAGAGGGGGATCGCGAGAAGCGCGAAGCTCAAACTCACACAGTCACCACGCGTGATACTTTTCTCTCCGCGCGCCAAGGAAAAGCCGAAAATGACAAAGCAGAGGATTGCGGTCACTCCGGTGACCCTCGAACCCGCGCCAGCCCCCTTCACCACTTGACCCGCGAAGCTGACAACCGTGAGCAATCCCCACACGAGCCACGAAAAGGCGTGCGGCCGCGCGCGACCGTTGATGATGTTTTGGAGATAGGGGACGTAGCTCGCGAGGCCGATGACCACCGCGGTCACACCAAGCGCGACTTTTGTATCCGTTCCTATTGCTAGAAGATCCATACCGCATGTACCAGAATTGCGACTCGATGAGTCTCAGAAGCGATTCTCATCGCCGCGGCGTCGTGGCACGACGTGCGATTGTATTCGTCACGTCGTGATTCCATCTTGCTTGGACCGAGAAATTCTCTGTGTTACGACAGTTGTGATGTTTACGGAACGAAGAACGTTTGTTGGGATATGAAACAAGGCTTTCTCATCGACATGGACGGAGTGCTCTACCGCGGATCTTCAACGATCCCTGGGGCCGATGGGTTCGTCCGAGGGTTGCGGGAGAACGGTGTCCCGTTTCTGCTGCTCACCAACAACAGCCGCTGGAATGAGCTCGAAGTCTCCATGCGGCTACAGCGCCTCGGCATCCCCGTCGAGCCGCAGCATGTTTACACCAGCGCCATGGCAACTGCTGAGTTTCTCGCGAAGCAAAAGCCCAACGGCACAGCTTTCGTCCTCGGAGAGGGAGGCCTTGTCTCGAGCCTGCACTCGCATGGCTACGCGATCGTCGAGCAGTCGCCGGACTATGTCGTTGTGGGTGAGGGACGAACTCTCACACTCGAAATGGTGGAGAAGGCGATCGACTTCATCCTCGATGGTTCAAAACTCATTGCGACGAATCTCGACCCACCGCCACAAATCAAAGGCTGGACCAAGCCGGGGACCGGCGCCATTGTCGCCATGCTTGAGTCGGCGACCGGGAGAAAAGCTTTCAGCGTCGGGAAACCCAGTCCGGTGATGATGCGCGCAGCACGCAAGGCGCTTAATCTTCAAACAGCGGAGACGGTGATCATCGGCGACACGATGGAGACCGATATTTTGGGTGGCGCCCAAATGGGGTATTACACCGTGCTGGTTCTCACTGGTTCGTCTCGCCGTGAAAACCTCGATAACTACGCGTTCCGCCCGGATCTTATCGTTGATTCGGTCGCCTCTCTCTCGCCGCCGCTGCTCTTCCGGGACGGTGAACGATAGGCGGACGACCGAGGATCTACGCCACACGCTCGGCCTTCGTCATTGTATTGCCACTGTCCTCCAATTAAACTGGTGGGATTACAGACAGCCCATGACTCCAGAGAGAGTCTTTCAACTGTGGAGTCGGTCAGATGCAGCCTAGCTCTCGATCACGTTCGCTCGCGTTTCTCGCTTCCATCGCCGTATTGCTATCGAGCTTCGTCTTTGCCGTCGATGGCATTGCACAGTCTCCAACGACCCGGCCGCGTGTTCAACTCGGTGACGTTTTCTATCTCGGAAAGTTTACGCTGCCCTTCGACGATGGTGCGGGAGGAGCGCTGACATACTCACACCCGGTCATGGGGATGGGGGCAGATGGCAGTTCGCTCTACGTCGGATGCAGCAGCGGGATCGCCCGCGTTGCCATTCCGGCGCTTGGCGCGACTGCTGCAATCCTTGAGCCCTGCAGGCGCGTTCCGGATATTTCGGCAGTCGACCCCGGAGATAGTAATGGGTACAACTACGGCGGGATCCTCTCCTGGCTTGGGAAACTCGTGGTGAGCGCGTACGTCTTTTACGACGCCGACGTTGACGCAGCGATGAGCCACTGGTCCGGCACATCGATCGGAGGAGTACTCGGCCCCTATTCGGTGGGCACGCTCAATGCCGGCTTTGTCGCAGGACCAATGACCCCGATCCCGGCGGAGTGGCGCGCGTTGCTGGGTGGCCCCGTGCTGACAGGTCAATGTTGTCTTTCGATTATTTCGAGAACCAGTTCGGGGCCGAGTGCGAGCGTTTTCGATCCCGCACAGCTCGGCGCGACAAATCCTGTTCCGTCGACGATGCTCGTCGGGTACCCCATCAACCACACCAACTCCGCGATCGGCTCATATGCAGTATCGGGTCCGCTCTATGACCTTGCGTCCAGTTTCGGTGGGATGGCGTTTCCTGAGGGAACACGCTCGCTACTTTTCGTCGAGCGCGTAGGAACCATAGCCAATCGTTGCTACGGAACTGGAACCAACAATCCGAGTCTGCACAACACACCGATCCCCAACGGTGGTGGGCACGTCTACTGCTACGATCCAACGAATCCCTATCAAGGCGGCCACTCATTTCCTTACAAGAACGTCATCGGCGCCTACGATGCGAACGACCTGCTCGCCGTTAAACAAGGTTCCAAGCAACCTTGGGACGTCATTCCCTATGCCGTTTGGGAGATCAACCAGATGGATAATACCGGCTCAGCGACCATGAACAGTAGTGCATACGATCCCGTCACGAAGAGATGGTATATCCGCCAGCAGACAGATGGACGAACGCCAGAAGTCCATGTGTATGAAATTCGGACCGGAGGCTCGGGAGGAGATTCGACACCACCGG
>JADYYL010000360.1 GCA_020853655.1 Deltaproteobacteria bacterium | reverse complement strand
TTTGCCGCACTGCTCGCACAGGGCTGTTCTTGGATTCCGTCGGTCGGACCCGACTACGTTCCTCCCACGGTTTCGCTGCCCGATCGATGGCGCGCGATGGAAGAGCGAACAACAACCGCACCAGAGAGCGCTTTTCGATCGAGCTGGTGGTCAAGCTTCCGAGATCCCGTCCTCGATACGCTCGTTCAACACGCCGTTGAAAAGAATTTTTCCCTCGAAGCCGCAAGGTCCCGCGCTCGTGAAGCGCGATTGATTCGAGCGCAAGTTGGTGGTGCGTTCCTGCCACAGGTGAACCTCGGTGGCTCATACGCCCGGATCCGACGCAATCTGAACACGGTGCTCATCCCTGGTGCAAATACCGGGGTCGATCCCGTGACGGGAGCTGGCGCGATCAACACCCGCGACCCGGAGCAAGATCTGTATGACGCCAGCTTCGATTCGAGTTGGGAGATCGACATCTTCGGCGGTCTCCGGCGGCAATACGAAGCTGCGGAGGCAAGCGCGGAAGCGGCGGAAGAGAGCCTGCGGAGCGCGCAAATCTCACTCGTCGCGGAGGTTGTTCGCAACTATTTCGAGTACCTGAGCCTCGCCAAGCGCGTGTCGATCGCGGACAAGAATCTCCACGCACAGGGCGAGAGTGCGCAGATTGTCAAAGCCCGCTTCGATGCTGGCCTGTCGAGCGAGTTGGATCTTGCTCAGGCGAATGCGCAGCTTGAAACAACGCGGGCAACGGTCCCGGCGCTCCGCGCGGCATGGACGGCGTCGACGAATGCCCTCGCTGTGCTGCTGGCTGAGAATCCAGTGTCCGTGAGCGACGTGCTCCGGAATACGAAACAGCTGACCGCCGAGAGCTCGATTGTCGATTCGCTGCCCCGTGAGATGTCCGTTGGGGCGCCTTCGGAGATTCTTCGCCTTCGTCCGGATGTGCGGCAAGCAGAGCGACAACTCGCGGCAAGTAGCGCTTTGATCGGAGCGGCAATTGGGGAGCTCTTTCCCAAAGTCGCGATCACAGGATCGTTCGGCTACCAGAGCATTGAGAGCTCAGGCTTTCTCGATGCGGCAAACCGCGTGTGGCGAATCGGCCCGGGGATTTCCGTTCCTCTCTTTGCCGGCGGTCGATTGTGGAACGAGGTGCGGGTGCAACGCGAGCGAAACACTCAGGCTCTGAAGTCCTACGAGGAGACCGTCGTTCGCGCACTTGCAGAAACGGATACAGCCATCGCGGCCTTCCTTCGTCAGCATGAACGGTTTGATGCACTCGCGAAGGCACTCGTTGCCAGTCGGCGTGCCCTCGAACTCTCGCAGGATCTCTACAAGCAAGGCCTTGTCGACTTCCAACGAGTCCTCGACTCCGAGCGCGCGACGTTTGCAGCAGAAGATCAGCTGGCACAAAGCGAAAACGAGATTATCGCGAGCGTCGCACGGGTGTACAAAGCGCTCGGATACGGTGTCGAACTGCAACAGGACGAGAGCTCGCCCTCGCCCCAGCAATAATCGTCGGTAAAAAAAAGCGGCGGGATCGCTCCCGCCGCCTTTTTCAGCGATCAAGTCCCCGTTACGACTTCTTGATCCCTTCGATCTCCAATGTCACGTGGACATCTTCGCCGACCAGCAGCCCGCCGGTTTCAAGCGCTTTGTTCCACTGCATTCCCCAATCCTTGCGGTTGAACTTCGTGGTCGCCGTGAAGGCCGCACGATCGTTGCCCCAGGGATCCTTTGCAGCGCCGCCAAACTCGACATCCAAGGTAACAGGCTTGGTCACGTCGCGAATCGTCAGTTCGCCGACCACTTTGAAAGAATCAGCATCGACGGGAGTCACTTTCTTGCTGACAAACTTCATCTCTGGGAACTTCGAGACATCAAAGAAATCTGCGTCGCGAAGGTGGTTGTCTCGCTTCGCTTGATTCGTATTGACGCTGCTCACGGCGATGGTGGCATCGACTTTTGCAGCCGCCACGTTCTTCGGATCGAAATCGAACGTGCCGGAAAACTCCGAGAACGTTCCGGGGACAGTCGAGATGGCGAGATGCTTGATCTTGAAACCAACCTGGCTGTGATCTTTATCGATCGCATATGTGTCCGCATACGCCGCCTGGGCGAGCGACATTCCGAGAATCACGGGCAGAATCTTTCGCATAGGAATATCCTAGAAAATGGGTCGGTCATGATTGGGCAGAGCCAATCGGTTCTTTATCAGACGGGGGATGTTGTCAATGATTGCCGCACAGGTCACGCCTGACGCTCGAAAAATGGAGCTGACGGCGCTGGCCCGAGCTCTATCGACGGCGCCCACCGAGGAGAGAGCCCAAGACACCGCGCACGAGTTGCCGACCCACCTGACTTCCGACCGCACGAACTGTGCTGACCACGAAAGCCTCAATTGGACCCTGTCGGGTTCTCGGAGCTCGCTGCGGCGCTCGGTCTGCAGGTCGCTCGTCGGCCTCCGGAGCTTCCTGCTCCTCGTCTTGCTCTTCGGGACGATCGGCGGCGTCTTGTGCTGCGCGCGCCTTCTTCTTCAAAACTTCATACGCCGATTCTCGGTCGACGGTCTGGGCGTACTTTGAGTTCAGCGCACAACTTCGGACGATCTGGTTGCGTTCGTCCGTTGAGATCGCCCCGAGCCGACTGAGGGGTGGGCGGATCAACGCGCGTTCCGTGAACGTCGGTGTGCCGGATGAGTCGAGCAAGGAGACCAGCGCTTCGCCGACACCGAGTTCAAGTATCGCCGCTTCCGTATCGAAACTATCGTCGGTGCGAAAAGTCTCCGCAGCGGCGCGAACGACTTTTTGATCCTTCGGTGTGAAGGCGCGAAGGGCATGTTGAATTCGGTTGCCGAGCTGGCCGAGGACGTCATCCGGCATATCGCTCGTGCTTTGTGAGATGAAGTAAACGCCGACGCTCTTCGAGCGGATCAAGCGAACAACGGTTTCGATCTGGCGCAACAACGCCTTTGGCGCGTCGTCGAAGAGCAGATGCGCCTCATCGAAGAACAAAACGCATTTCGGCTTTTCGCGATCGCCGGCTTCCGGAAGTTTCTCGAAGAGTTCGGCGAGGAGCCAAAGAAGAAATACCGAGTAGGCCTTCGGCGACAACATCAGCTTGTCGGCGGAGAGGATATTGATGTAGCCCCTGCCCTCTTCGTCGAGTTGCAGGATGTCGACGATGTCGAGCGCAGGCTCGCCAAAGAACTGTTCTGCGCCCTGATCGCCGAGCGCGACGACGCGTCGCTGGATGGCGCCGATTGTTGCGGTGGCGATATT
>JADYYL010000359.1 GCA_020853655.1 Deltaproteobacteria bacterium | reverse complement strand
GGCAGATCGCGTTCGAACACTGGAGGTTGGCGCCCGACAACGGCTGTCGCTCCGTTGTTCTCACGAATGAGGAGAGTCGAGAGTTCCTTCGACAGTTCCGCAACGAGCTGCTTCTCGGTCTCAGTGCTCGCTCGGCGCGCGTACTCAGCGAGTGCCTGCTGGATGAGCTGGGTTGTTCCTTCGCCTCCCGTAAGTTTTGGCAAGAGAGCGGTCAATGCAGCCCCCGCATTGTCACTGCGGCGCAAGAGTCCAACCGTGCGTTTCATGAACTCGAGGAGTCGTTCTTGATCCGGAAGAAGATCGTCCACGGAGAACGCGTTCATCGAACTGGACAGTCGGGAATCGAACTGCGAAACGAATGCGTCAACGAGCGGCAGAACCTCTCCACTGCCAGCGACAGTGCGGAGCGCCTGCAGGAGCTCGGTTTGGCGTCGATCGAACTCGCGTTGGGCACGAAGGGAGCGCTCGAGCATGGTGCGCGACTCGTCAATGCGGTCGAACAACGTGCGAAGCGTGAGGGCACTCGGCGTCTCAGGACGAACACCGCCATCAAGTTCGTCGGTCGGGTCAGTCGAAAGAAGCACGGCAAGGTGAGTCTCGACCTCGCGAAGAATGGTTCGTAAATCTCGCTGTGGGCTCACGGCGCCCCCACTCATGTCGCCACTGTTCGGAGTGAGCGTCGGAAGGCGGAGCAACGTTTGAACCGTCTCAAGCGCACGCGCCGCGACCGGAACGACTTCGGACAGTTCGAGGCCTTCGACGGATTGCAGCGCCGAGTCGATGACCGCAAGTGCGTTTCGGGTGTCGACCGCCGCCGGCGAATGACCCGAAGCGAGTTGCATCGCCTCTCGGGTCGCGTTGCGAATCGCAGTGAGATCTCGACTGGTCGGGTCCACAAGGCGACCCAGACGCGCCTCGTGAATACTGGAGGCACCAAGCTGGCTTCTTACAAAAGTGAGCAAGTCGCTTCGAGAACTCTGCAGAAGATCTTCAAACGCCCGAAGACTCGCACTCGCTTCTGGTGCAGTGGACGCCGAATTCCGCTCCATCTGCTCGAGCGATGTGAGGGCGGAGCGGATGCCCTCTGCGACAAGATGAAGCTTCTGATCGAGTTGGTGCGGGAGCGATACTGCCGAAGCCGATCCGGCGCTGCTCAGCGCGGTGGACGATGGCGCCGCCCGCTTCTCGAGAAAGCGCTGCGTCTCACGCAGCTGATCCATCAGGTCGCCCGTTCGCCGATGACGTTCGGCGGGCGGAAGGGGTGTCGATTCCATCGACACGCGTATCGAATCACCGGTCCGCCGAAGCAATCGAATGAGATCGCGCTCCAGCGAGAAAGTCTGAGCATGGGAGTCGAGATCGAGTCCCTCGAGTTCTGCAACAAGCTGAGCTTTCATCGGTCCGATCTGCGCATCGCTGGGCCGAGACTGCTCAAGCACCTGCCGCACGAGTTGGCTCAGGCGGTCTCCGCTTGCCCGCTCGCTATCACGTGAGGAGATGTTCAGGGCGTCAACGATCCGCTCGAAATCGTGTGGTGAAAGCCCCACGTCACTCAACTTCAGACTCAACTGAAGCGGAGCGGGTGGTGCTGATTCCGGAAGATTCCGCTGAATAATTCTTGCTGCGATCCCAGATTCGGACGACGACTCGGCACGTAGGATGAGCGACTCGCCAACCGTCGTTGAAGAAGGAATTTGCGCTTCGACGATAGCAGCGCCGATTCGTAGACGTGTCGTGGAGCGGCTCGATGACGCGGACGAGACGACGACCGCTTCGAGCGAATCACCGTCGTCGATATTGGGAAGAGGCGGAAGCGTGACATCCGGAGGGCGCTCCGATGCCGACGGCTGAACAGGCAGCGCCGAAGTCACTGGCATCGGTATGAACACGTCCCCCATCGTCCCCGCTCCCTCGTGCGTAAACTCCACAAGGAAGATCGACAGGTTATCGTGGTTGCTGAAGCCTCCTTTTCAGGCGGCGGGACCAGCGTAAGTGGTCACGATATCTCAGGAATTCGTGAGCGATTCTTGCCCACAGACACTACATGCGAACGAGAACGGCGCCCCAGGTGAGGCCAGCACCGAAAGCAGAGATCAGGACCAGATCTCCTTGTTGAACACGTCCCGTCGAAACGCACTCGGCGAGGAGGAGCGGGACGCGTGCCGCACTCGTATTTCCGTATTTTTCGACGTTGAGCGCTAACTTCTCCACGGGGAGACCGAGCTGCTTCGCGACCGCCGTCAATATTCGGGCGTTCGCTTGATGAGAGATGTAGTGGTCGACATCTCCTACTTCCATGCCGTGACGTTTAAGCAACGAATCGCTCACTTCTGCAAGACCGCGAACCGCGAGCTTGAAGATCTCCCGCCCGTTCATCGTGAGGTAGTGCTTATTGTCGCGCAGCGACTCGGGAGTCACCGGAGCCGCGGTTCCCCCCGGCACGCACAGAAGATCTCCATGTGATCCGTCAGCGTGAAGCTGGCTGCCGTAAATTCCTCGCGTCGTTCGGGGCGAGCCGATGACGGGCACCCGCGGTCCGCCTGTGGGGGCGGTGTTCGATTCTCCGGCTGCGGAAAGGACCATCGCTCCTGCGCCGTCTCCGAATAGGATCGCCGTGGTTCGGTCGTTCGGATCGATCAATCGGCTAAACATGTCCGCACCAACAACGAGCATGTTTGTCGCAGCGCCGGATCGGACGAGCCCCTCGGCCGTCACGAGAGCATAGACAAATCCCGAACAAACAGCGTTGACGTCGAACGCGAGGCTCCCGCGAATACCGAGCTTCTTTTGCAGCACGCAAGCGGTACTCGGGAAAACATAGTCCGGAGTGACCGTGGCGACCACGATTCCGTCGATATCCGCGGCCGTCAATCCAGCACTCGCAATGGCACGCTCGCAAGCGGGCAACGCCAAATCACTCATGCTCATCGTCGGTTCAGCCCAACGTCGTTCGATGATGCCGGTTCTCTCCCGGATCCACTGATCATTGGTCTCGAGATACGACTCAAAGTAGGAGTTCGGAATGACGCGATCGGGCACGCTCATTCCAGTTCCCCGAATGTAACTCGAAACATTGACCTGAGGAGCGCGGTCGAGAGAGCTTGTCGGCTGAGCGTTCATGAAAAATTAAGCCTCTGCCCGCTTGAAGATGATCGATGCGTTTGTTCCGCCAAATCCAAACGAGTTGGACATGGTCGCATGCACCGGGGTCTCGCGAGCGGTGTGCGGAACGTAATCGAGATCGCAACCTTCTTCGGGGTTATCCAAGTTGATCGTCGGCGGGACGACGTTGTTTTTGATCGCCATTGCACAGAACACACCCTCAAGCCCGCCCGCAGCACCGAGAAGATGGCCCGTCATCGACTTCGTCGAGCTCACCATGAGTCCGTTATCCGTGTGGGAACCAAAGACCTTTCGGATCGCGCGAGATTCCGCCGGATCGTTGATAGGAGTCGATGTCCCGTGAGCATTGACATAAGTCAGACGTTCGAGGGGCAGACCTGATTGCTTCAACGCCTGGGTCATGCAGCTGATCGCGCCTTCTCCGCCCTCCGGTGGCGCGGTGATGTGATAGGCGTCGCAGGAGAAGCCGTAGCCTGCGACTTCGCAGATAATATCTGCGCCACGCCGCTTGGCGGATTCATATTCCTCCAGGATCAAGACGCCAGCGCCTTCGCCGATAAGGAACCCATCCCGATCTTTGTCGAAGGGGCGACTCGCGCGCTGCGGATCGTCGTTGCGCGTCGTCAGGGCCTTCATTCGCGCGAATCCACCGACACCGAGGGGTGTAATGGCCGCCTCGGCACCGCCGGTGACGATAACGTCCTGCAGTCCTGCGGCGATCATGCGAGCCGCTTCACCAATTGCATGTGTCCCAGAGGTGCACGCGCTCGTAATGACGAAGTTCACGCCCTGGAGATTATACTGTATCGCGATATTGCCCGGCGCGAGGT
>JADYYL010000358.1 GCA_020853655.1 Deltaproteobacteria bacterium | reverse complement strand
GAGCTACAATATGCTCGCCTACGACGTGACCGGTGACGGAGATGCAGACCTCGTCGGTGCCGACTTCCTCACGAACCATGTGCACGTCCTGGTTTCGAACGGCGATGGCACATTCCAGGCTGCGACGACGATCAACACTTTGTCTGCGGGCCATGCTGCTTCAATCGGAGACTTCAACGGCGATAGCGTCATGGATATCGTCGCCGCGGTGAGCGGAAGCGACGTTCTGCAGATCGCGTTCGGCAACGGGAACGGAACGTTCAAGGCGGCTATTTCGTATCAGGCGGTCAATCTCCCGAACGACGTTACGGTCGGGGATATGAACGGCGACGGATATGCGGACCTCGTGAGTGTGAGTTACGACTCTGCGACTCCGGTCGTTGAAGTTTTCCTCGGAAATGGCGACGGGGCATTTAAGGCGCGTGTGTCGTCGGCGCTCCTCCAGTCGGGCGTTGAGGTCGAGCTGCTGGACGTCAACGCCGACGGAAAACTCGATGTCATCGCGCAGACGAAGGCACCGGGAAACACGGTGACGAGCTTCGTCGAGTTGCTCCTCGGCAATGGAGACGGCACGTTCAACGCGCCGTCGAGCTACCAGTCCGGCCCACGTCCGACGACGCCGATGACGGGTATCTCACTCGAAGACATGAACGGAGACGGAGTAAAAGACCTGCTCAGCATCTCGGTCAATCCTCACGTCCTGCCGTTCACGGGATCGACGACCACGAGAACGACCGGGGTCTACGACCTTGGTAAGGGTCAGGCCGGACAAGGCGATCCGCTCAAGACTCGGGTCACGAGCCGCGGAAACGCGAGCGTGTCGCTCTATAGCTTGAAGGAACTGAAGAAGTTCATCGAGAAGGACTTGAAGGGGATTACGGCGGTGCTCGAAGAGCTGCAGTCTGCTCGAAATCTCTCGGGCGTCGGTGCTCGAGCGTTTGAAGACGCCGCGCTCAGTCGGCTCACCGCGCAGAATGCGGATATCCTCGCTGGGCAGATTATCGCTAAACTCCAAAGTCAGCTGCGCGACAACGCACTTCGCGCGCACGGAAAGCTCGATCGTAAATTGCTCGAAGAGCTATTGAGCGATAGCTAACGAGGCCACTCTCGGCGACACGTTAGCCACGTTCGCGCCAGAAAGCTCCCCTGATGATGTCGGTCATAGGTCTGCCGCAGTCGGATAGTGTCCACTGCGGGGCGTATCAGGCAAATTTCCTCTCAAGGTGAAAATATGAAGATGAAACGACTACTCGCGCTCGCGGTTTGTGCTCTCTGCTTGAGCTCTTCGGTCTCTGCTGATCAGGGCTCCGTGTCAGTTCTGAATGAATTGCTTCGCGGAGAGCTTTCCGCAGTCGAAACATATCGGCAAGCGCTCGAGAAATTTAAAACTGGCTCGCGTGCCGGCGAGCTTAAGAAATTTCATGATCAACACGTGACCGCGGCGGAAACTCTTCGCAACCACGTCGTCAAGAATGGTGGCGAGCCGGTGATGACTTCGGGGGCGTGGGGTACATGGGCAACGGCGATTCAGGGCACGGCTAACGTCATGGGCGAAACGGCTGCGCTGAAGGTGCTGAAGGAAGGCGAGCAGCACGGTGTGAAGGAATACAAGGAACTTCTCGAGAATGAGAATGCTCCGGCGGCTGTGAAGGAACTCGTTCGAACGAAGTTACTTCCGCAACAACAAGAGCACATCCTCTCGCTCGATCGTTTGATGACGGCGAGCATGAATTCGTAATGTGTTCCGTGTGAGCGTTGAATCGCTCGATGAGAGCCACCGGGGAAACTCGGTGGCTTTTTTTTTGCCCAGGCACCTTTCGATCGGAGTGCTTTCGGGGCAAACGAAGAAAAGATGAAGCGGTGCGAGTGCCCAATCAGTCAGACGATGAGGATCCTGAAGAAACAGCTCGACGTCTTGTTAAGAACATTTCGCTAAAAATGGCCCAAGGTCGAGTCGAGCAACCACTCGCGATATTGCCCAGAGACATCGGCGGTCCGGATCCCGACAATCTCCGGTGTGTCGTAAGGGTGTTCCCTTTTTAGGAAACTTTCAACGCGCTCAAAGAGAGAGGGTCGGGTCTTGAGGATGAGCAGGGTCTCTTCTGCCTCCTCGACACTCCCTTGCCACGTGTAAATCGAGGTCATGCCCGGAAGGATATTGGCGCATGCGATGAGCCGCTCTTCGGCGAGCTGTCGCGCAAGTCGCTTGCCGGTTTCCGCATCGGGCACCGAGACCAAGATCAATTCAATTTCGTGATCGGGGTTCATTCTATAGTCTCAGCTCTGCGTTCGTTCCGGAGGTGCTCCCGCACCGAGCGGGGTTCTGAAAGGGCGCGCCAAACCGTGCTTGAAGGGGGCGTTGCGATATGTGCGTACAATTCTTCTCGAGAGTTTTCAATGCCGGGAGCTTCGCCCTGGTAGCCCACCTCTTTGCGGCGACGGTCTACTCTCTCTTATTCCCCTCCCTTGGCACCGCGGAAGCCGACAATCTCGAGTCCGCAATTCGGAAAGCGTCTGCACTACCCGGGGCGCAGATTGGAATCACGGTTCTTGATGCGGACACGGGAAGGGCCGTATTCGACCCCACCCCCGATCGTGCCCTTTCTCCCGCGTCGAGCCTCAAGCTCCTGGTCACCTATGCCTCGTTGCGTCGCTTGGGTTCGACCTATCGATTTCCGACTGAGTTCCTGCTTGACGGGACGGGGACAAGCGCCTCAACGCTTTTCGTCCGAGGCCACGGTGATCCCAGTCTCGTGACAGAACGGCTCTGGGCGGCCGTCGAACAGATGCGACGTATGGGACTTCGACGGGTAGGGGAGATTGTTGTCGATGACTCGCTCTTCCTCTCGCCTCGGGCGCGGACTGGGACGAATCCCTATCAAGCCGCTCAGAGCGCGCTCTCTTTTAATCACAACTGTGAATCAGTGGTGGTCCAGCCGACCCTCGACGGCCAGCCTGCGCTCGTGTCGCTCACGCCTGGCTCCGCAAATACGGTAGCGCCCCGCGTGATTACGAAGGGGCGCGGCAAGAATGTCCAGTTCTCGCTCGATCCCGACGGCGCGATACGCGTGACGGGAACAATCGGCACCGACAGCGGTGCATTGACCGAATACCTCGCGATCTCCAACCCCGAGGAGAACCTCGGTTCTATCCTTCGCGGGATGTTGATCGCGCGCGAGATTGCAGTTCTCGGACCTGTTCGTCGGGGCGTGACATCTCAAACAGCGAAACCATTTTTTATCTCCCAGTCGAAGGAGCTTGGCGAGATTCTTGAGGATCTCAACCGCTACAGCAGTAACTTTGCGGCAGAGCAGATAGCGTTTGCGCTCGGCAAGAAGGATGATGGAAAATACGACAGAACACTTGGGCTCCAACGCGTCAAAGAGAGTTTGGTAGAAGGCGGCCTGCCTGTCGACGGGCTTGTCATGCTCGACGCTTCTGGGTTGTCGAGCGAGAACCGCGTCTCTGCGCATCTCCTCGCTCGAGTGACATCGAGCGCTTGGCAATCGCTTGAGATCGCACCGGTGTACATCGGTTCGATGAGTCGATTTGGGATCAGCGGGACCTTGAAGTCTCGCAGCCTCGGGAGTGATTCGCAGGGGCGTATCTGGGCGAAGACGGGAACGATCAATAATGTCAGCTCCCTTGCCGGTTTGGCGCAAGGTGCGAGCGGAAGGCGCTATGCATTTGCGATCCTCATCAATGGTGGCGTTTCGAAAGAAGATGCATCGAGAGTGGAAGATAATATTGTCCGGGTGCTTCTCTCGCGTGGTTAGGGGGAACGCCGCGCTCGTTCCAGTTTTGTTCTTCGCGCTGATCTTCGCTCCACTACGACTCGCCTTTTCACAAGCTGCGCCGTCGTCGACCGGTGAAACTCCCCGGGCTTCCGCAGGGACCACTTCGGCGCAGCCCGCGCCGGATTATCGTGTGACAATGCCGGTGCCATCGGGACTGCAACCAGCCGTCGATTTCTGGCTCCTGATCTTCACGAAATACGGAAAGAATCAGCAGGTCTTTCATCACCGTGAGTATCCGGGGATCGTCTACTCGGTGGTTGATTTCTCAGAGTTGATGCAGCGCTTCGGCGGGCGAGAGTTTGAGAGACAGCGAGACCAGGCGGTGCTCGAAGAAACGGTCCGAATCCAAGCAACGCTGAGGTCGATGGCGACGGGACGAAAGCCGCAGAGTCCTTTCGAGCGCCGTCTTGAACGCCTGTTCACCTCCGTGAAGGCCGGCTCGATAACGAGGCTGTACTCCGAAGCGGCGTTGACGGAGAACATTCGCACCCAAACAGGGATTCGCGAGAAGTTCGCCGACGGTGTCGCCCGCTCGCGACGCTATTCGCATGCGATGGAGCGAATCTTTCGCGAAGCCGGATTGCCTCCTGAGCTTTCTCGTCTACCGCACGTTGAGTCGTCATTCGATTATACTGCGTACAGCTCTGTCGGCGCGGCCGGTATTTGGCAGTTTATGCGCGGGACCGGGAAGCGTTACATGAAGATCGATTCTATTGTCGACGAGCGTCGTGACCCGATCATCTCCACACGCGCGGCCGCCCATTATCTTCGGCACTCGTATAATATTGCGCAGTCATGGCCGCTCGCCGTGACGTCGTATAACCACGGACTCGCGGGTATTATGCGCGCGGCAAAAGAGGTTGGCTCGAAGGACCTTCCGACGATCATCCGTCGCTACAACGGGAGTTCGTTTGGCTTCGCGTCGAAGAACTTCTACGCGGAGTTTCTCGCTGCCGTTGAGGCCGATCGAAACTGGCGGGTGTATTTCCCGTCGCTGAGGCTGGAACGGCCGATTTATTTCGACGAAGTGAAGCTGGGTTCCAGCATTGGCTTCGCGCAGCTTGCTCGCACGGCGGGGCTTTCGACCGACGAGCTGGAGATGCTCAATCCAGGGCTTTTACGGCCGATTTTGCAGGGGCGGTTCCCCATCCCGGCAGGAAAGATCGTCAAAGTACCGAGTGGGAAGGGGCAGGTTCTTGCACGGACTCTCCGAGGTGCTACACTTTACTCGCTCACTGAATTGCCGACGCCTTCGCGCGATACTGCTCCTCCGAAGAGGAAGTCGAGCGTGAAGTCCTCGAAGAACGTTTCGAAGAAATCGACCTCCAGCACGAGCGCAAAGAAGAGCTCCTCGAAGAAGGCTTCAACGAAATCCGGCGCAAAACCAAAGCCGCAAAAGTCATCGAGCGGTTCGACAAAGCGTTTCCCAGTTCGGTAGATTTCGTCTCGTTTCGCCTCATGGAGAATCGCTGTTTCGCGAGAATCGGATGTCGCTCTCTGCCCAAT
>JADYYL010000357.1 GCA_020853655.1 Deltaproteobacteria bacterium | reverse complement strand
CTGCAGAAACACACCGGTCAGGAGCGCACAGATCATTGTGAAGAACAGCACCGCCCCAGGTCCAAGCGTGAGCTGAAGAACGATGCCACCGATCGCGAAAGGCGTCGCAAGCGTGACCGCATTCGCGCCAACCGCCGGGAACGAAGCCGAGACCGCGGTTCCAACGGTTGTCATCAAACGCAGCGCAATGAAGCTCGCAACGAGCGTCACCGCGATCATCGTTAAATCGCGAAAGTTTGGTTTGAACTCGTCGACGAATTTGAAGAAGAAAATATACACCGTCGAAGTCAACAGCAGTGCGAGGATCAGGTAGCCCGCGAAGCTATGCAGCCCGCCCAACCCCGCTCGAAGCTTTTCGAGCTGATCGAGTTTTCGCGCATGTGCCCGAGAGATTCGCTCGCCCTCTCCGACGATGACTTCACCTTTCCGAACCTGAAAAAACATCGGTTCGGTATCGGACCGTGCGTCGCGGATCCGGCGGCCCGTTTCCTGGCTATCGAACGTGAGGTTCGGCTTCAGCAGTGCGCGGCAAACGTCGGCGACGAGCTTATCGAGTCCGGTGGGAACTCCCATGTCCATGGCGGGCAACGACGCTTCGAGAATCTCGGTCGCGTCATTCAGATCGTAGACGCTCTCGGGAGAGACGAGCGGCTTGGACACCCCCGTCGACCGACGCGTCATCGTCACGCCATACTTGGACAATGTCGTCGCCAATGCTCGTTTGCCAGAGAACACTCCCTTCTCCAACACCGGATCGACGACCCTCTCAACCGTCTCGCGGAGCAGCGGCCAAGAAGTCGGATCTCGAAGCAACTCCCAACCGGTGTCGCTTAATGGAAGGTTGTAGTGTTCTGCAATCCGGGCGCGCAGCTTCGCATCCTGCTCCGCATTTCCGGGAAGGGTGCTGACTCGTATCTCTTCAAGCATCCGATTCAAGCGAGTGGACGGCCTCGATTGCGGGCGGTCGTCGAGCACAAAGACGCGTGGAATCGAAGACTCTGCTTCCGCCTTCCGTTGTTCCGTCCCAATCACGTCTTCGAAAATGAAGTCTCGGGGCGCAAGAACCGAGTGGCGGGCGATCTCTCCGATTCGGTATTCGAACGGCACCACGAAGTCTGTCACGACAGACGTCAGAATCGCGATGCTCAGCGCACACGTGATGAACAGGAGACCCGCTCGCCACAGATTCTGGTTCTTGATGTTCTCTTCGTCGATCTTCTCGAAAATGCTTTCCATACACCTTTCAAGTCGCTCCGAGATCCTGCCCTCTGATCGTGGGCTCGGATAGAGAGTATGCCTGCGTTACGCGGCGTTCCCCTCGGAACAGATCAATTCAAACCTTTCCAAAGCCTGCGAGAGCTTCTCCGGATCCCCGCCACCCGCTTGAGCCATGTCGGCGCGTCCTCCGCCTTTCCCGCCCAACACCTTCGTCATCTCTTCGACGATCGATCCGGCGTGAAACCGCTTGGTCAAGTCGTCAGTCACCGCCGTAAGGAGGATCACCTTCCCGTCCAGAACACTTGCGAGCGCAATGCACCCGGATCCAAGCCGGACCTTCAGGTCATCTGCCATTTCGCGTAGAACTTTCGGATTCGCCTGCTCCACCACGTGCGACACGACCTTCACCCCGGAGGCTAAAGTCTTTGCGTCGTTGCCGAGTTCCTTGCCGGAAGCGACTCGAGACGACTGCGCGCTCCGCTCGAGCTCGCGCTCGAGCACCTTCTGACGATCGAGGAATTTACTGACTCGCTCGAGTAAGTCGCGCTCGCCGCTTTTGAGAAGAGCACTCAGGTCTCGCAGGAGATGTCGGCGGCGTTTCCATTCCGCATACGCGCCGGCTCCACCCTGCCCTTCTACTCGGCGCACACCAGACGCGACCGCGCTTTCCGCGGCGAGCCCGAAGAAGCCGATATCGCCAGCGCGTGCGACGTGTGTCCCACCACAGAGCTCTACTGAGCGAGGTCCAATCTGAACCATTCGGACCATCGACCCGTATTTCTCCCCGAAGAGCGCCCTGGCGCCGCGCGATTTTGCGACGTCAACGGGAAGTACTTCGGTGATGACTTGGTCGTTTGCTCGAATCGACTCGTTCACACGAGCTTCGATCTCATCAAGCTGCTCTTGGCTCGGTGCCTCGAAGTGCGAGAAGTCGAAGCGGAGCGCATGCTCCGAGACCCGCGACCCGGCTTGCTTGACGTGTTCACCGAGCACTTCGCGAAGCGCGAGGTGCACAAGGTGTGTTGCGGAGTGGTTCGCTCGAAGTTTTCGGCGACGGATGTCGTCGATCGCGAGCCGAACGCGGGTCCCCGTGGAAACCTCGCCCTCGACCACACGACAAATATGCACGATGGTGTCGCCGGCTGCCTTTTGAGTGTCGACCACTTCGAGCACGGCGTCGTTCGTTGTGATCTTCCCGGTGTCGCCAAGCTGACCGCCAGACTCGGCGTAGAACGGCGTCTCAGGTGTGACGAGCAAGACATCATCACCACTCCGTGCCGACTTCACCTCACCAGAGGAAGTGTACATCGCGAGAACGCTCGACTCGTATTCCGAAAATTCGTAGCCACGGAACTTCGTCTCCGCTGCCTTCACCGCGCGTTGAAGCACTTGCTCGCTTTCCGAGGCTCGAGCTTGCCGCGAACGCTCGCGCTGCTTCTCCATCTCGTTTTCGAATCCGGAGGTATCGACCGAAATCGATGCTCCACGCACGATGTCTTCCGTGAGGTCGAGTGGAAAGCCGTAAGTATCGTGCAGAAGGAACGCGATTTCGCCCGACAATATTTTCGAACCGCGCTCGCGAACATTCGAGACGTGTTGCTCAAGGAGCGAAAGTCCCGACCCGAGCGTGGTGAGAAACTTCTCCTCCTCCGCACGAATCAGTTTGAGAATCTTTGCTTTATTCTGGTCGAGCTCCGGATATGTGGAGGCGGTGTTGATGCAAAACGTTTCGGCAACTTTGAATAGGAAAGGTGCGTCGAATCCGAGCACTCGCCCGTGGCGGCACGCGCGGCGGATCAGTCGACGCAGGACATACCCGCGGCCATCGCTCGCCGGAGTGATGCCATCTGCGATAAGGAAACTGGCGGCGCGAACGTGATCGGCCACGACTCGAAACGCGACGTCGAATCCGTATTGCGGATCAGCCTGTGTGTCGCGCGGGGTATAGTCGCTCCCGTCGTACTGCTTCCCGCAAAGCTCTTCGGTAAACGCAATCAGCGCACGGAGCCCATCAGTATCGTAGTTTGATCGAACGTTCTGCTTCACGAGCGCGATCCGCTCGAGCCCCATGCCGGTATCCACCGAGGGCTTCGGCAGCGGCGTCAGAGTCCCCGCCGAGTCGCGGTTAAACTGCATGAAGACCAAGTTCCAGATCTCGACATACCGTCCGTCGTTTTTCCGGAAGTCCTCTTCGCTCTGCGTCGAGACGTCGGGTCCAAGAAAATAGTGGATCTCGGAGCACGGGCCGCACGGTCCCGTGTCACCCATGGCCCAGAAGTTGTCCTCTTTCCCCATCTTCAGAATTCGGTCCGGGCGAACGTCTGTGTTCTTTGCCCAGAGAGCCGCGGCCTCGTCATCCTCTTCATAGACCGTGACCCAGAGCCGTTCCTTCTGCAGCTCGAGAACTTCAGTCAGAAACGCCCAGCCGAACCGGATAGCGTCCGGCTTGAAGTAGTCGCCAAAAGAGAAGTTCCCAAGCATGTCGAAGAATGTGTGATGCAGAGCGGTTCGGCCGACGTTTTCAAGGTCGTTGTGTGTTCCGCTGATGCGCAGACACTTTTGGCAGGTCGTCGCGCGGACGTAAGGCCGGCGGTCGGTGCCCAGGAAGCAGTCTTTGAACTGCACCATGCCGGCGTTGGTGAAGAGCAGAGTCGGATCGTCGCCAGGTACAAGCGACGAGCTCGGGACGATCGTGTGTCCCTGCTCTTGGAAGAAATCGAGGAACGCCTTTCGAATATCGTCAGTCGTCAACACGTGTCCGTCCGTCTTTCGTTGTTCGAGTTCGGCCGGTTTCACCCGGCAACCATCTGTTCTCTTTGGAAATTTCGGCTCGTTGCGGCCAGACCTGGCGTCACACCATTCGGAATGAACCTTCTCTGATCCTTTTGTTCACCAGCTCCGGAGCTGCTGTGGTTCGGGAGCGTTGCCACATTATATATCCAACCCCGCTACAATGCTCACTTAGCATTAGTGCGTAAATTTGGTGCGTAAATATCACCCGCGTCGGAAAACTGCAACGACCTCGGTGTATGAGGTCTGGGCGAACATATCGAATGGCTGAATGGAGGTAGCCTCATAGCCAAGTTCCTGAAGTTGCTTGAGATCTCGCACCAAACTCGGAAGATGGCAGGAGATCAGCACGAACCGCTCGCTGTCTGGGAGAAGCTCCGAAGCGCCTCCCAGCCCGCTCCTGGGTGGGTCTGCGACGATAACGTCGTACCGTTTCTGACGCTTGTCAGATTTGAGGAACGCCTCGACCGAGCCTTCGACGAAGGTGAGCTGCCGCTCAAGGCGATACTTCGAGACCATCTGTCTGCCGAGAGCGACCAGCCGAGTATCGACCTCAACGCCAACGACCTTTCCGCCGAGCTTCGCGAGCGGGAGCGAGAAGTTCCCCGCGCCCGAGTACAGGTCGAGAACGTCCTGGCCGTGGACTACCGCGGACTGCTCGGCGACGTAGCGCACCAACTCGAGGTTCACCTCCCAGTTCACCTGCGAGAAATAACCCGCCGGAATCGTAAAGAGGAGCGTTCGCGATTCGTTCAGCGGCAGCTCCAAAATCTGTCTCCCGAACCCCCCGACCTCGCGGTTCCCTGACATCAAGACAGCGCTGTCGAAATGCTTCCTCGCTTTCTGCAGGATCCCCTCCCGCTCCCTCGTTTGAAGATCAGAGGGGGTCTTCAAGACCGCAATCACACCGTTCTGATCCGCTTCGAGTTGGATCGAGGTGATCCGTCCCCCGACCTCCGCTCCGAACTCTCGAGCGCCGGGGAAGACATCATTGATCGCGTCGACGGAGATCGGGCATCGATCCGTCATCACCACAGAGCGTGTATTTGCGCGGTAGAATCCGACGGTCCCGCGGCTATCGACATGGAGCGAAACGCGTCGCCGGTAATTGTACGGGGCAGAAGGAATGATCGGCTGAACCGCGTCGAGCACGTCCATCCCGAGTCGTGCGGCGGCAAGAGATCCTCGAATCATCTCGCGCTTCAGCTCGAGTTGCCGCTCGTAACGGATGTGCTGCAGCTCGCACCCGCCACAACTTCCGAACACTTTGCATGTTGGTTCAGTGCGATCCTCCGACGGAGTCAGGACGTCGAGAAGGTCGCCGCGTAGGTAGCGCTTCTTCTCCTCCGTAACGCGCACTCGAACCGTCTCGCCGGGAACGACGAACGGAACAAAAGCGGTGATGCCGAGGAGTTCCGAATTCGATGGACTCTCGGTAACCTCGCCGACAGCATCGCCGCCGAAAGCCAGTTGGCGCGATCGAACGGTGACCCCCGTCCCAGAGGGACTCGTGTTCTTGGGGCCGGCACCGAACCGGATGACATCATTCTCGCGCATGGCGCGGAGTATTTCACGTGCGGACGAAACGGGGTAGGGCTGGAACGCGACTTGCCGTGCTCACGACGAGCCGTGAGCTTCGGCACTCGAAAGAGATCAGGATCGGCCCGGAGGGGCGAACTTGGGATCGCGGTGCGGTTTCGCTTAGACCTTGCGAACCTTTGACGGCCTGTTCGACGAGGCGAGAAGCGTTGCAGGGATGGAGCGTTGATAGTGCTCGAGGGTGTTCACGACCTTCGTGAGGAAGACGCGCTCGATCGCCTGTCCCGGCCCGAGCAGATCCTCTGCGGGGATCTTTGCGGTCAGCGGATCAACGTATTTCCCCCGATCGAAGAAGCCGTAGTGGAGGTGCGGACCAGAGCAAAGTCCGGTGCAACCGACTTCGCCGATGACCTCGCCTTTGGCCACCATCCGCCCCTGAGTCAATCCGGCCGTAATCTTCGAGAGGTGGAGATATTCGGTCGTGAATCGATCGCTGTGACGGATGCGAACCATTCGACCGCTCGGCCCTCGGTAGCCCGAAAGCACGATCTGCCCACTGGAGACTGCACGAACAGGGGTCCCCACCGGAGCCGCGAAGTCGACACCTCTATGTGGTCGGCTACGACGCAGCACGGGGTGGAAGCGCGCGTCTGAGAACATGCTCGAGACACGAGAGAACTTTACGGGATACCGGAGGAACGTGTTCCCAAGCGGAGCGCCAGTTTCATCAAAGTAGCGCACCTTGCCGTCGTGTCCGACGTAACGCACCGCCGCAAACATCTTCGAGCGAACTTGGAATGCGGCAGCGAGCACAGGCGGTTTCACCTGCAGTCCCTTATCATCGACTGCTGGGCCCAGGATGATCGTAAAACGGTCGCCGGGATGAAAGTCGCGCCGGAACTCAACCCGATCGCCGAACAGATCCACGAGGTCATCGATTGTATCGTAACTCATGCCGAGCTTCGTAGAGTCAGCAGCAAACGAGGATCGAATGACACCAGAGAAGACTCGATCCGCCACGGGAAGCACGGCGCGCTCCAAGGCCCGAGCGATGAATCGTTCGTCTCGGAGGGCGAGCGAGACATACTGCGCGCCCTTGGGCCGGAACTTTACCTCGGCGACTTCACCTTCACGGTTAAACATCAACGATACCGTGCTCTTCGGAGAGAGCGGGCGTCCCAAGAGGTCGGGAGAATCCGAATCACCCAGCGCCGAGGAGAGCTTTGCGTCGAGCGCAGGGCTGCGAACCCCATAGCGGTTGAGCACTGTGGAAACCGTGTCACCGGAACGGACTGTATGTGTAATGCGGGATCGCGACCGCGCCGCCGCGTCGGGAAGCGGCATTTCGCTGAGCAATGCTGAGTTGAGCGGCGGGACAGCAATTCGGTCGTCCGTCCCGGAAGGCATAAAGAGATAGGCCGAGCCGACGAGGATCACGACCAGGAGAGCAAGTGAGCCCCGCGGGGTCAGGATAGAACGGTGCGCTCGACGGCGTCTCGGCAGCCGAAGGTCGTCGCCGGTCAGGAAATTTCTGGATGCTGGCGGCCGAAGAGTGAGGGGGTGGGGACGTTGGGTGCTCCGGCGGAGCTCTGGGATCTCACCATAAGCGCTCCACGACGTCCGACGAACGGTCGCATGGATGTTCCCCACGGCTGGTCGAGCCGGTCGGTCGTTTCGCCGATCGGTCGAGTAGATACGTGGAGTCTTCGCCGTGCTCATTCTCATTCTCGCAAAAAAGAGCCCGCACCGTAGCCTAGCGATCACGCGACTGTCAAAATTACCGCCAATCGTCGACGGTATTAAACAACTCGCTATCCGCACCAGTCACTACTGCGCACGAGACCATTCGCGTGCACCGTACCTC
Organism: Deltaproteobacteria bacterium; assembly: GCA_020853655.1. Lineage (GTDB taxonomy): Bacteria > Bdellovibrionota_C > UBA2361 > SZUA-149 > JADYYL01 > JADYYL01. Next base: position 3,597 of record JADYYL010000357.1, on the reverse strand, counting down.
GCACTGCCGACCTCAATGATCCAAAACTGAATTCGCCTACCTCTCGAATTCGGTCCGGCATCTCGACCGTCCATTTTCGATGCCCCGAGAAGATCGCAAGGCATAGAATAGGGTCAAAAAACTGCTCAAAGCGATTTTAAGCGCTCTTCACGAAAGATTCGCGACAAAAACAATCGCGTTAACACACGTGAAGCGAACACTGCCTCAAGGTTCTGCCATGAGCGCCATCAACGAACAATTGGTCTTTCCGGCTCGAACGCTCTCCTGAAGAGCGATACCGGGTAGCGCCGTACCCCTCGAAACACCGAGCTCCAAGGCGTGGGAGTATGCGCTTTCTGATTGCACGCCCCATCACCACAGAGAAGAAGACCGTCACCACAGAGAAGAAGACTGTAGCGAAAATCGGACCGATTACTTTCGGCCCCGATCGGGCTATAAATCCCGGCACTTTACGGGAGCAAAAATCCTCCGCACCAGCGGACCGAGTTGATGACGGTATATGGCTACTCTTGATTCTGATTATTGTGCGCTCCGGTTGCGTCGGATCCCGAGGCGTCCAACCCGGGGGTATCCGAGTGGGGGGCATCGCTTCAGGACCCCCTGCCATGGAGGGAGCCGTTCATGAGTGTCCCGGGGCGTATTCTCGCTCTCGATGTGGGAGAGAAACGGATCGGACTCGCCGTTTCGGACCCATTGCGACTAATCGCGCATCCTCAAGGCGTAGTGGAGAATCGTGGAAGGAAGACGCTCACCACCATCGCCCAGTGTGCGATTGAAGCCCAGGCGACGATCATCCTCATCGGAATGCCCTACGAGCTTGATGGTTCGATTGGAGAGCAAGGAAAAAAAGTCATTCTCTTCAGGGATGCCCTCGTGAAAAGATTGCAGGCGGAACGGGAGCTCATGAAAACAGTGGTCGAGCTCTGGGACGAACGGTTCACCTCTGAAGGAGCGGAACACTACATCGCCGGCACGGGCGCTCGCAGCGCCGAACGCCGGGGACTTCGGGACAGCGTTGCCGCATCTCTCATCCTCGAGAGCTATCTACAGTCATTGCCGCCTGCAAGTGCGACATGAGTAAGGAGTTTTAGCAGAATGGCCCGAGCATCTTTCGTCCGTGGTCCGATCCTCTATATCATCGGACTCCTTCTTGGCGTCGGTCTGACCTACGGCTGGTTCCAACAAAATCTCTTTGCTCCGATGGCTCCCGGAGTGACCGAAACGGCACCTTTCCTGGTGGAGCGCGGCTGGAATCTAAAAACGATCTGCCATGCACTCGAGAGCAATGGACTCGTCCGCAACTGGTGGGCGACGTATTTTCTCGCTCGACTTCAGGGAAAGAAGCTCGTCGAGAACGACATCTCGAAGGTGAAGCCCGGCGAGTATTCGCTCTCCGCAGGAATGTCGCCGAAAGAGATCCTCTACAAGTTCATCCGCGAGGAGATCGTTTACCACGATCTCCTTGTCACCGAGGGCTCCTCTCTCCGAGACATTGCAACCTTCATGGCGAAAACGACCCTCGCCTCGCAGGCCGACGCCTGGACTGCTCTCAATAACCAGTCGTTGATGTCAAAGCTTGGAATCCCAGGCACGAGCCTCGAAGGTTACCTCTTCCCTGACACGTATCGCTTTTCTCGCCCTGACAACGCCGAGATCATGGTCATGAAGATGGTCGAGGAACACCAGAAGAAGATCGCGAACAATCGCGCATACGTGAATCGCGCCTACGAGCTCGGGATGACGATGAAGGAAGTCATCACACTCGCATCGATTATCGAAAAGGAGACGGGGAATGCGGATGAGCGAAAGCAGATCTCATCTGTGTTCCACAATCGGCTCAAGCTCAACATGCCGCTCCAGACGGATCCGACGGTGATCTACGGAGTGCCGAACTTCGACGGGAACTTAACGAAAGTGCACCTTCGAACACCGAGTCCATACAACACCTATCTCAATCGCGGATTGCCTCCGACCCCGATCTGCAATCCAGGCATCGCATCGATCGAGGCGGCGCTCTATCCAGCGGATACCGACTACGTCTACTTCGTCGCCCGTGGAGATGGCACTTCGGTGTTCTCGTCGAATTATCGGGAGCATCAAGAAGCAGTTCGAAAGTATCAGAGCGGTAAGCCCGTCGAACAAGGGGCGGCAAACCCGTAGCGCCGCGGTCTTGTCGAGACGGCTCAGTATCGAAGCAGCTCTGTGCATAGTCTTGCGCAACCCTGCTACATTACTCGAGCTTTTGAGACCGAGCGCGGGGCACACCTTTCACGCGGATGCCGGTATAACAAGAAGGGCGGTGAGAGCGGACGAGGAGCCGACCTCTTTCCCAACTCGGCGAGTAACTCCGGATAACGAAGGTTTTTCGATGCATAGGGTGCGATGAGAGTTGACGCTCGCTCGCTGATCGCAAGGGTCTCACAGCGCCTCACGCTCATCCGGCGAATCAATCTCGCGTGCACACTTCTGCCCGTTATTGCTGCGGCGCTTCTCTTCCTTCTCCTCACAGATTCCATCCCCGCGTGGGCCAACCTGATCGCCCTCGGCGGGTTACTTCTCGCGGCGATTGCGCTCGTCTCACTGGCACGCCCCTATCGCCGAGCCGCGACGCATACCGACGCCGCGCTCCTGATCGATCGATCTCTCGCTTCCACAGAACGATTCCTTACGCTCGCGACAGCAGACGAGCGCGCCGACAGGGCGGTCCTTGAGGAACTCGAGACGCAGGGCAACCAGCTCGCGGCTTCCTTCTCGGACTCCGAACACCTTGCGTTTGCACTCGAGCGTCCCGCTAAGTACTCCGTCGCGGCAGCGTGTCCGATCTTAATTGCGATCGCGGTGCTCGCGCTCACGCGCCAATCCGTCGCACCCTCCGCTCGAACCGGCGCGGCATCCGCGGCGCAAGAGCTTCGCGAATTGATCGATCGCGCACCGACGTTGCCGCCCTCGCTTGCAAGCGACCTCGCCGAACTTGCCGACACCCTTGATGAAAAGGGGCTGCTCGATCCCGAAACCATTCGACAGATTGACGAGACGTTTCTCGAAGCGGCCGCGCTCGAACAAGGGGAACTCAAACCGGAACTCTCTCAGGAAGAGCAAGGAGCCCAGAACAACCAGAGCGCTGAGCCGACTCCCACGAAGGCTCCGAATAAATCGAGCGAAGACACCCGAGAAGAACAGCAGCCGCCGCCTGCCGAGAAACCCGAAACGGGAGAGAAGCGCGAAGATCAGCAACCGCCTGCGGACCAAAGCGCAGAGCCAACGCCTCCACCCCAATCACCCGAGCAGCTCAAAGAGGAGGCGAAACCGCAACCGGGGAGCAAGGGACAGCAGGGCAATCAGCCTGGGAACTCCGGCTCCGAGCAGGGCGGGAAGAAGGAGCAAGCTCGCGAAGGCGAAGGGCGCGAAGAGAAACAAGACGACAAGACTGACGAGACCGGAGTCGGTGAAGGCAAAGGAAAGGGGAAGAACGGCGAGACGAAAGAACAGCAAGGCGAAACCCAGACCGGCGAAAACAGCGACGGTGCAAAAGAGGGCGACGCGAAGAACCAAAGCGGCGATTCTCAGCAAGAAAACTCGAAGAACGACGACGCTACT
>JADYYL010000356.1 GCA_020853655.1 Deltaproteobacteria bacterium | reverse complement strand
ATCACACCGAAGAACATCATCATGATCGGTCCGACGGGAGTCGGAAAAACTGAGATATCTCGACGATTGGCGAAGCTTTCCCGGGCGCCTTTTGTGAAGGTGGAGGCTTCGAAGTTCACGGAAGTGGGTTACGTCGGTCGGGATGTCGAATCGATCATCCGAGATCTGGCGGAAGTTGCGTTTTCGATCGTGAAGGAAGAGGAGCAGCGGAAGGTCCTCGAGAAGGCGCAGAACACCGCGGAAGAGCGAATTCTGGATCTGTTATTGCCGGGGAGTCATGAAGGGAGTGAAGGCAGCGAGGGCGCCGGCTCCACGCGTGAAAAGCTCCGCGGCATGCTCCGGCTCGGGCGGCTCGAAGAGCGCATCGTCGAGTTCGACGTGCAGAAACAGGTTCAAACGCATCTCGAAGTCCTTGGGCCCCAGGGCATGGCTGAGATTGAAGGCCAACTGAAGGACATGTTCTCGCAGATTATGCCGAAGGCGCGGGAACGTAAGAAAGTGACCGTGCGCGAGGCTCGGCGCATCCTCGTGCAAGAGGCACAGGAATCGCTCATCGAACCGGAGTCGATCGCGAAGCTCGCGGTTCGTCGAGCCGAACAGACGGGTATCGTTTTTATCGACGAGATCGATAAGATCTGTGGAGCGGATTCCGGAGGAAAGGGGCCTGACGTCTCGAGAGAAGGGGTACAGCGCGACCTTCTGCCTCTTGTCGAGGGTTCAACCGTCTCGACCAAGCATGGCCAGATTCGGACGGATCACATCCTGTTCATCGCATCCGGAGCGTTTCACAAGAGTAAACCCTCGGATCTCATGCCCGAGTTCCAGGGCCGTTTCCCCATTCGCGTCGAGCTCAAGAGTCTGACTTCGGAGCATTTCGTCCGCATCCTCACCGAACCAAAGAATGCTCTGACAAAGCAATATACTGCACTACTCCTCACCGAAGGGGTCCAGATTGAGTTTGACCGGAGTGCGATTGATGAAATCGCTCGACTGACGGCGGAAGTGAACTCTCGAACGGAAGATATTGGAGCGCGGCGCTTGCATACTCTGCTCGAGAAACTTCTCGAAGAACTTTCGTTCGTCGCCCATACACAAAGCGGGTCGCGGGTCAGTATCGATCGCGCTTATGTCCAGTCCAAACTTTCCGTGCTCGTGAAGGACTCCGATCTCAGCCGATTCATCCTCTGATTTCTGGCTGTCACACGCCGCGGAACGCGGTTGATGCGGCGAACAGACCGGAAATCTATTGAAGAGGTGGTGAGCCGCCGCTTCGTTCGATATGCTCGGCAAGCAACGGATCGAACGGGACGCACGAAGGCTGTTTATGATGGCTCACACACCTTGCACATTCTGTGGTTCCCCGTTTGACGTGCCGCTCGAGGATCTTGAGTTCCTGAAGCGGATAGCTGTGGAACTCGGAGGGAAGCGCTTTGAAATCCCAACGCCAAAGCTGTGCCCGCCCTGCCGCTTCCGTCGTCGACTTTCCTATCGCAACGAATACTCCTATTTCCCCCGCTCGTGCTCCAAATGTAGCGCTCGTGTGATCAGTGTGCATCGACCGGATGTGGCGTATCCGGTCTACTGCCACAGTTGTTGGTGGGGAGATACATGGAGCCCATACGAGTACGGGCTCGATTATGATCCGTCTCGAAGTTTCCTCGACCAGTTTCGAGAGCTCCGCGATCGAGTCCCTCAGCTCGCGATGATGAACGACAATGGCGTGACGAGTGAGAACTGCGAATATACCCAGGACTTCGCCTTCGGGAAAAACTGTTACCTCGTGACGGCGAGTTGGCAAGTCCGAGATTCGATGTATGGAACACAGAACAATCACGCCAGCGATTGTCTCGACTGTTTTGTCGTCTCAGTGCACAGCGAACTGCTGTATGAGTGCAGTTACTCGGAGCGACTGTACAACTCCGTTTTCCTTTCACACTCGTCGGGCTGCAGTGGATGTTGGTTCGGTCGAGATCTCATCGGATGCACAGACTGTTTCGGTTGTGTCGGTTTGAGGCAGAAGACGTTCTGCTTTTTCAACGAACAACTTTCGGAGGCCGAGTATCGGAGCCGAGTCGCCAGCCTTCAACTTAACACCGTCACCGGGTTCGCGGCGGCGCGGGAGTCTTTTGAGCAGTTCTCCAATACGATTCCCGAGCGCGCGCAGTATCAGATCAACTGCGAGGACTGCGTCGGGGACGGACTCTTCAACTGCAAGAATGTTGTCGGTTCCGGGTTTATCAATGCGCAGCACTGCCGATACGTGTGGATGGGCGATGCTCCCGTCAATTCATACGATCTTTTAAATACCGGCATGCCGGAATGGTGCTACGAGGGGTGCACGCCGGACAACTCCTACATGACTCATTTCACGACCTGGTGCTGGAAGTGCAAACACGTTCTCTACAGTGACAACTGCCACTCCTCGTCGCATCTCTTTGGCTGCATAGGCATTCGGCAAGGCGAGTATTCCATTCTGAACCGACGAGTGGATGCTTCGACCTATGCCTCGACGGTAGAAGAGATCATCGGGAACATGGAAGAGCGAGGGGAGTGGGGAGAGTTCTTCGCGCTCGAACATTCTCCGTTCCCGTATAACGATTCGCGAGCGTTCGATCTGTTTCCGGAGTCTCCAGATACGGTGTTACGCTGGCGCGCACGGTGGGGTGAGCCCCTCCCGGATGGCGCACCAAGACCGGTGCGCGCGGTACCGGAAGATCTCTCTGCCCCGGAGAGCGAGATTCTTTCGTCGGTCTACGGCTGTCATGAATGCCGGCGACCGTTTCGAATTGTTCCGCAAGAGCTCTCGTTCTACCGAAAGATGACTCTTCCTCCGCCGACCCGTTGCCCAAACTGCCGTCGGAAAGACCGCTTTGGTCGACGCCCCTCTTCAGGAACACTCTACCCGTCAAGTTGTGACGCATGCGGTCAGCCAGTTCTTTCGGTGTATCCTGCAGAGGGTCGAGGAAAGAAGAGAGTTCATTGTACCGACTGCGCACAACGTTCGGCCGTGTAGGGCGAATGACGAGAGTCACAACGTGCACGCCGAAGGTCGCGTCCGTGTAAGGAGTACAAAGCGTTGAGTGCTTTGTCATGGTCAACCCATGCGGAGCCCGCGAACCACCGTTCTGGCTCTTTTCACAACAATGGAGCTATCCTATGTTGGATCCGTCGCTTGCGCGACGATCTCGCATCACCAACTCTTTTCGGCTGGAAGGTCATGATTCGGTCACTCCTCCTCTCGCTACTCTTCCTCTCCATGATCTGCGGATGCGGCAAGAAGGGTCCGCCGGAACCGCCCGAGCTGACTGCGCCAAGTGCGGTGAAGGGGTTCATGTTGATCGGCGAACCAGACGCCGTCGTCGTTCGTTGGGTTGCACCAGAAACAAATGCGAGCGGAGAAGATCTCGGCGACCTCGCTGGCTTTTATGTTTTCCGCTCTCCGGTGACAAAGGGCGAACGCGCAAAGTTTGAGAAAATCGCGGATGTGACACTCGCGCCCGACCCCGCAATCCGGGAGTACATCTACCGAGATACGGATGTGAAGGGAGGGGTGTCGTATGACTATCAAGTGTCGTCCTACAATCTCGATCTCGTCGAAGGAGAGACTGAGAAGACGATCCGGGCGACGTTCCTCGGTGAAGCAACCCGCATTGAAACGTTTTAAGAACGCTCTGCTGATCAGAAGTTCTTCAGATGCCAGAGTCGAGGCGCGGCTCCGCACCCCGCCCAGGTATCTCACAGTGAGAGAATCGTATGAGTTCGACTAAGATCCCTTTCGTCAAGCTGCAGAGCGCCGGAAGTGACTTCGTTGTGATCAACGGATCTCACCGACTGCCATTCGATGTGAGCCAATTTGCGACACGCGTTTGTGATCGACACCTTGGCGTTGGGGCGGAGTGTCTGTTGGTCCTCGAGGGATCAAAAAAAGGGGACTTTGCGCTCCGCACATACAGCGCAGATGGAGTTGAAACCCAGAGCGAAGGTGGTATTCGCTGCCTAGCCCGTTTCATCTATTCAAATCATCTCGTGAATCCTGAGCAGCGGCGACTCGATATCGAATCGAATCAGCGCGTTGTCGGCGTCGAAGTGATCGGGCGAGGCGACCGTATTCGAATCGATATGGGGCAACCGGTCTTTGATCCCACGCTCATTCCGGCGGCCGCCGAGGGTGAGCAGATCGGTATTGGCCTGGTTGTGGACGGCCGATCGATAGAGGTCTCCGTTGTCGGCGTGGGCTCTCCGCACTGCGTCGTGTTTGTACCTTCGTTGGTGGATGCCCCAGTCGCCGAACTCGGTAAGATCTTGGCGTCTCATTCGTTTTTCCCAGAAGGTACGAACGTGGAGTTCGTGCAGATCGAGGATCGGGCGAATATTCGCATGCGAGCATGGCAACAAGGGCTCGGCGAAACACTGGCGTTCGGTGAGGGCAGTTGCGCCGCGGTCGCCGCGGGAGTGAGGCTCGGACGGCTCGACCGTTCTGTCCACGTGCACACGAAGGCGGGAGAGTTCCACGTGCAGTGGCACGGAGATTCCGAGCGACTTTTTCTGACCGGGCCGGCCCACGAAGTTTTCCGAGGCGAGATCGATTTTGAATCTGGACTCGGCATCACCCCGATCGCGCATTCGACCGGTTCATTCTCCGCTGTTCTGACCTCCTCCTTTTAGGCCTCTCTAAAACAGTCGGCTCTCCAGTCGGTTCTGCTCGTTGACTGAACCAAATAGCCACGAGCGTCGCGCAATGCTGGCGTCGACGAGCGTCAACCTGGTTCTCAAATTGAACCTCGTGTGGAAAACGAAGCTCGATCCCCTCGAGGCCCTTCGCTACGAGTAGAGAAGGAACGGGGCTCGATCCGCTCGATACGTATTCTCAAAAGTCGTCAAAGAAGCCTCGAGCGTGGAGAGATTCCCGTGCCCTTCGACGACCTCTCGGAAGGCCGCGTTGCCATACAGCAGGTCGATGGCGGGCACTTTGTCCACAAATTCATACGTCCCTCCGCGCCAGGCAAAAGCCGAGGGCGCGAGCTTCCGAATGGCGTTTATGATCGCAAGAGCCCAGCGGAAAGACTGGAACTCCTTGCGATTTGTGACGTGGATCTGGATCCCTCCACACATCTCGCCTTTCGACTTATCCGAAAGGGGAAGGAAAGATACCGAGCGAAGAGTTGCACCCCGAAGGGTCATATTCTCTCGAGCCACTGCTTCGACGAGTGCGTCCCCATCGAGGTAGGGCGCGCCGATGAATTCGAAGGGAAGTGTGGTGCCTCGCCCCTCGGAGATATTCGTCGCCTCGAAGAGGCAGCCTCCGGGATAGACGACCGCGGTATTCACCGTCGGGATATTCGGCGATGGAAGTACCCAAGGAACTCCGGTCTCCTCGAAGTACATCGCACGATTCCAGTTCTCCATTCGGACGATGTCGAGATTGCAGGCGATCGCTGGGT
>JADYYL010000355.1 GCA_020853655.1 Deltaproteobacteria bacterium | reverse complement strand
CGCTATCTAAGTTCCTCGATGTCGAAGCCGGGATCTCTGTCCGCCACGCAGCTGGTCAAGCCCACGTTCCTCGTCTGGCCTCCGAATAGCTCGACATCGTGTGCCGCACTGACCGTGTCGCAAGGAATACCGTGAGGAGGCGTTTAAACGGTCCCGACGAAAAGTCAGAAGGCGAGTCAGACGCATCGAGAATCAGAGCAAAAAGGGAGGTGCGGTCTTCGTCAGGCCACAAATGCGAGGGAGATCAGGTGTCTACGGATCGACGTCGAGACGCCTGGCAACGTTTGGTTGAAGACTCAGAGGAAGAGCCGACGACCGAGTTCACGCGGTGTGTTCGCGAGATGCGTTCACTCTGCATGCTGAATGAGAGTGGTCTGAAACGACGAAAGGGACGAAGCGCAAAGGCACGACGTGCCTTAGAATAAGATATTTGCGACCCGCGGTCGTTCTACTTCGTCGAGATCTCGCATGAAGTAGAGGGTGTCGATCCCATACCGATAGCGGTGGAACTCACCGGAAAGTGTGAAGCCGAGCCCTCCATAGAATCGGCGCAGATGTGGGAAAGTGGAACGCGTCAGGACATCCGCTTTGTGACATCCGCGTTCCATGAGGATTCGACAGGTCTCCTCCACCAGGTCGCTGCCGACACCACGAGCTCGCTCCACTGGCGAGACATAGAGCCACAGCAGAGTGCCGATTCCGGCATCCAGCGACGAGAGCGCGATCCCGACGACTCGGTCGCCTCGCTTCGCCACGAGCTGGAGCCAGTCCTCGCTCCCGATCCGTCGCTCCAGATCTTCCGCTCGATGCCACGAGAGATAGCCGTCGCGTGCCGCAGGCACATCTTCGTAGATGTAATTGAGTAGCTCGGCGACGTAGTTTGCAGCGATCGGTGCGTCTTCGGATGTCAGGGGGACGATGGAAAGTCGGCGAGGTGCGGGCATGTGCTCCGTGTTCCGATCGTGCAGGCTTATCTTTCGGCGACTTGTCTTGCAGAGGCGTACGGCTCGACTGACTCGGACGCTTATAGACGTACGCCTTCGGGAAGCAACGTCGCGAAAATACTCAGAAAATCGGATATGTGGATAAGTAATGTTGTGAGGCAAGATTCGTGCGATGTCCATCGAGACCGAAAAGGCCAAAGTCACTGCGGGATACCCGCGAGTGTTGCGAGCTGGGACATTTTCGGTCGGAGGGAGGGAGATCGCGATCGGCCACCGCGCGAGATCGTCAGGAGTCGACGTTCTCGCGCGACGATATTCGTTGTTCCTACTCTTCTTCCGACGTTTCGAGGTTGAGGGGCAGAATGTGTATGGATGCGATGAATCGACTACCCGCGCAAGCGACGGTGAAAGGATCGGTGGTCAGGAGATGAGGGTTGGAAACGTTTCGCCACGGAAGCCAACTTACGGTTCTAACATCGCGGCAGCGAGTGCCTCCGCAGAGCCGGATTCAAGGGCGCGACGCTGCGTCGGTCGAAGAGCCGACAGAATGCGATCGGCAGTCTTTTCCGCGTAGGTCTCGGCTCCCGATTGTCCCAGAGCGTTCACGGCCTCTGGTGTCAATGAGAGGACCTCTCGAATAGCCGGCCCTCCGAAAAAGTGGGTGACGCGGCCGTGTCTCACGACGTCTTCACGGCTCTTCGCAAGAACTTCGAGTGCGTGGCGCGCCGCTGCAACCTGTGCTGCCGGTCCGGAGCGTTGGGAGTCGGACAACGTCAGGAGCGCCGCGATGGTATCGCTCACCATCTCGCTTCGAGTCTCTGCGATGACGCCGCGTTCGAGTGGATCGCGGCTGTGTCGCCCCTCATGAAGAGCTGCAAACTTCGCCGCTTGCGGAGCGCTCTCCGCCGTAAGCCCATAGCGCCGTAGCCCGGAGGCGAGGAGATCCACGGTCTGGAGCCCCTCGAGGTTGATGAGCGATCGTCCTGTCTCCGATCGGAAGGTCACCACCCGAGTGCGGACAAACTCCGTGCTCCGCCGCTCCGCGTCAGCGGCAATGGCGGCCTCGTCGCACTTTGGGCAGTCTGCTGCTGCAATCCCACGCGCGAAGGCCGCAATCACAGAACGATCCTCGCGAGTGTCACAGACGACCCGCGACGCTTCACTCGCCGTGCGGTGAGCGAGTTCTCGCAACTCATTGCAGGTCGGCCAGGGAATCGATGGCTCTTCGATCGGGCGTCGAGAGCGCTGCTCTCGCTGTGGCTCCGGAGGAGAAGTGCCGTTTGATTGGGTTCGGGACATTGCAGAATCTCTGAAGAATCTCTCAGAGTTATTATGGATCGCGGCGGCCTGGGTGTGCCGTCCTCAAAACGGCAGGGAGGGGACCCGATCCAGAGAGCCGCGTTTCGTGGGCCCTTCGAGAATACATTCCTTTCTCGCGAGGTCCATGAGACACTGCACTACCGATGCATTTTACGCCGGCGTTTCAGGCTGGCATTTCAAGAGCACTCCGTGCACCGCGCGAATCCTCCCCCAACATCTGAGAACGACGCGACTCAACAAGAGGGGGGGGCCGCGCCGGTCGAATCCGCTGTCGATCCGGTTGAGGAAGAAACCCCTCCGCCTCCTTCGAGCGGATTGCTCGGAATGGAGCATGTGGTCGACCATTTCCTCTCCACATTTCCGAGCACGACACTTCCGCCGCGATCGGCGTCCCCCGGCTACATCGTGGGGGCTTTCCTCGTTTTGGTGGCGATGGGAGCGATCGTCATCGCGTATCTCGCGACCATCTATCTCCTTGGATACGGTCTTTATCGTTATTCGCTAGTCTTTCCCGAAGTCTCGAAGCTTGGCTTCGGGCTCCTGGTGTATGCTCCATTTGCTATCGTTCCAGTTCTCATTGCGTTCCTCATCCGCCCGATCTTTTCTCGAGAGCGTGCCTACGGTCCGCCGAAGCAGATTAGCCCCGCCGAGGAGCCACGGCTGTTCGAGTTGGTCGAGAAGCTCTCTGCGCTTGTGGCAGCACCGATGCCGGATAGAATTCTGCTCGATAACTCGGTCAATGCGGCGGCGAGTGTGCGCGGCGTGGTGTTCCCCAAATACACGCTCTCCCTGGGCCTCCCGTTGGTGAGCGGCCTCACGGTCGCAGAGCTTAGTGGCGTGATCGGGCACGAACTCGGCCACTTTCAACAACGCTTCGCCGGCTTACTCGAATCGCGGATTCGCTCACTCGACCATTGGTTCGAGCGGGCGGTGTATAGCCGGGACAATTGGGAGGTCGCGCTTCAGCGGCTCGCTCAAGGGCGGAATCCGTTTGGGAGTTGGCAGATCCGGATCCTCCTCTGGTTCTGTCGCATCTTCATTGTCGCTGTGCGTTGGATCCTCTTTGGCTACATGCTTTTTGCTCGGTTGTTTGATTCTATCCTGCTCCATCAAAAAGAGTTCGACTCCGATCGCGTAGAGACGACGTTGAGCGGAAAAGACGGTTTCATCCGGGCGTTTCGTTCGATTGAGCGGCTCACACTTGCCGAACAAGCGGCACAGGATTCCTTAGCCATGTCTCTGCGCCACGGTGTGCGGTGCGACAATTATGTGAAGCTCATCCAGGCGCATGTCGACCGTTTTGATGAGGCCGCGGTTGAAAAGGCACGTCGGAACATGGATGCACAGTGCTCCTCGATGTTGAGCTCTCACCCTCCGCCTTCGGAGCGTATCCGAGTCGCAGAAGAGCGAAATGAAGCCCCGCTCCTCGTGTGTGATGCTCCTGCGACGACCCTGTTCTCTGACTTTGAGCGACTGGCCGGCGGGATGACCGCGGAGACTTTCGCTTCCGTATCGGGTTCGCTCGAGAAGCGATCCGCCGTCGAACTCGTTCGTGAAACAGAACAGCGAGCGAACGAGCTCCAGGCTTTCGCTCGGGTATTTCAGAATCGCATCAATGCTCATCGACTCATCCTTACGGATGGCGCTCTCGATGTGACGCTGCCGGCGACAAAGCAGGCGACGATCAACACGTTACTGAATTTGCGCCACGAGCTGGCATCGACGCGAGATGCCTACATGGAGAGCATCGGTCACCTTATCCTCGCGAAGCACCGCACCTACCGGACGTCGACCGCCGTGGAGTATGCGCGTGCAAGCGTTCGGTTCCAGGCAGAGGATTTCAACGTGTCCGGGAATATTCTTGTCGACGTCCTGCAGGATGAGCGGCAGGCGCTTCGTTGGGAGCAGACGCTTGAACGTTCTCTTGAGGTTCTCGAGCATCCGGTTCAGCGTTACGTCCTTGTGCTTCTCTATCTCATCGAGAAGTTTGGACATGAGATCCCCGAGCTCAACTTGCTTGAGTCAGATCGCGTTGAAGTGCGTAACGCGCTTCTCTTGCTTCGAGAGCTGCGCAAGGTGGAAGGGGCGATTGGCAACCTGCGCGCGTGCCGCATCCGTATGACCCTCGTCGCGCACGCCTACAGCCGGACGAAGAAGCGAAAAGACTACGTTGGCGTGCTCAACGGCACGAAGCAAGAGCTTATCCGGGCAATCTCCGATCTGCTCGGCATGACGACGCGGAGCATTAATCACATTTCGATTCGTGAGGAGCGGGAGCATATTGCCGACGTGCTGTTCGCGGGACAGGTTCCGAAGCACGACATTGGTGAGATCCTCGAGGCCGCATTCACCATCCGAGAGGAGCTTTCCACGCTTTACTGTCGTGCGTTCGCGAAGGTGGCGATCGCGGCAGTGAAGGTCGAGGATGCGCTCGGACTCGAGCCGCTGCCGCCGATTACTGATGCGGATGCGGCGATCCTTTTCAAGACGGAACAGTGGATCTAATCCACCGTTCACCGTCGACATGCCTCCGCTGAGCGACCGCATTCGAGCTCCGTGGCGTGGTAGAAATCAATACGCCCAGAACGTCTTCACCAAGCTCTTCGGCTCGGGATAGTGAATCGTCCAGCGGATATCGGCGCGATCTTTCTTACGTTGGACGATAACAAATGGTCGCTCCGGTGCGACGGAATCGTCGGGTCGGAGTCGGTAGGCGAAGGCATCCTTCAGCGGTTCCTCTCGCAGAATCGAGATGTGAAAGCTCTTCTCGAGCAGCCCCGGCTTAATCCGGGTGAAGTAGAAGCTACTGAAACGAAACATCTCCGGCGCAAAATATTCGAACGTCAGGCGTCGGGTCGTGAGCGGCTCGATCCCGCCTGGAATGCTCGCGAAGCCGACCTTCTTATGCGGAGAGTCCGTCGTGAAGCGCCATGGAATGGGCTCGTGCGTTTCGGCGTCGTAAACCCGAAGATCGAGATGCTCCCTTGGGAACTCAAACCAGAAGAGCTGCGGGATGTCGTAGAGGCGTTCCCTGCCGATGTTTGCGCAGGTCATCGTCGCGAGCACCTGGGCGTCGCCCTGCGGATTGACAACCGAGATCCGTGACAAGGAATCGAGGAAGAGCGGTTGCCCGTCCATCTGTGGTCCATACACGTGGCTCGCGCGTTCGAGCGCAACGCGCATCGACTTCTCTTCGCGAAAGATCTGGAAGTAATCCTCTCCGAGGTGGGGAGCGTCGCTCTCCGGTTTTGTCCGTGTTCCGG
>JADYYL010000354.1 GCA_020853655.1 Deltaproteobacteria bacterium | reverse complement strand
GGTGGGTTGAGCGGAGAGCCTCGGCTCCTCATTGTTGATGAAGACGGCAAGATCGACATCAATCAGATCGCCTCACGAAGCGCCGGTCGTGCCGCCGGTCAGCAAGCGGGAGAGCAGCCACAGGGAGCACAACAGGCCTCGCGTGTACCGGGGGAGTTCTGGCGCGATACACTTTCCACGCTCTTCAGCGGAATGGGATTTGTTCGCGAATCTTATGAGCCGCGCGAGTTTCGGACGATCGGAGATGCCGGCCTTGATGGACCATCGCAAGTCGCGACGATCATCGATTTCATCGACTCTGATAAGACCTCTTACACTCGCGCGGGTTTCGACGGTGAAGGGCTCGAGTCACAGATGACAAAGGGAATCTTCTTTAATCGTAAGTTCGCGAGCCTCGGCGAGGTTTTGTTCGTGCCAGGAATGACCCTCGAGCGGCTGATGCGCATCGCGCCCTACGTCAAGGTCAGCGAGTCGGCTCGGAACACGCAGGTGAACGTAAACACGACGCCGATCGAAGTGCTGCTCGCGATGGGCTTTCCGGAGCGCGATGCTGTTGAGCTGATCCAAGAACGGATGAGCGCGCCGATCAAAAACGAGAACCTGGGCACCATCGCACTCGGAGATCCCACCCTCAAGAGCTACCTCAAGGTCACCACTGACGAGTTTGCGGTGTATGTGCGCGTGATGTCGGCGAATACATCGAGGTGGCTCAGGGCATCGGTGTCCGCTCCCCCGGGCAATCCCCGACGAACATCGATTACCTCAATGGAACTCCATTAGAGCGGTTCTCAAAACCGTGTAACAAGACATTCGTCGGGACGCCTTCGGTCGGTCGTTTCGCACCAGAACCGCCGGTATTTGACAGCGGCCTCGTATTTCACTACAAAACCCCTTCGATTTTCGGAGGATTTTTATATGTCGCGCAGGTGCACGATTTCCGGCAAAAAGCCGCTGAACGGCCACAAGGTCAGCCACGCCAATAAGAAGGCGAATAAGATCTCATACGTCAATCTTCAGTCGAAGCGCCTCTATGACGCCGACACGAAGCAGTGGGTTCGTGTTCGCGTTTCGACGCGCATGCTCCGCACGATTTCCAAGAAAGGTTTGACCGCCGCGCTCCGTGATTACGGAATGACGGTTGCCGACCTGAAGTGATCTCCTAGAACACTCTCCGTGCACCGAAGAGGTGCACCGAAGCGGTGCGATCCATAGGATTGCGCCCTATCCTTTCTCTACGGATCCTTTCTCTGGGGGCGCCTCTGCCCATCAGTCGTCTTGCCTCGGCCGGGCGTTCTGTGTCGTTCGAAATTGATGCTCTTCAAAAACCATCGTTACCTCAGCGATTTTCGTCTCGGGATGCAGCGCCGTGCGCCATGCTGCACCCCGAGATTCCCAACCGCTACATCCCTTCTGCGGCGAGCCCCGCGGCCATGAGCTGAGCGACTTGCCGTGCCCGCTGGGCCGCACTGAGTGAAGCGTCGCTGAGAGTGCGGTCTAACTCCTCGCGGATCTGCACGCAGGGATCGTCGCCGAGCGCAGGAATGCCGTAGCGCCGTTCGGGCTCCAACAACTCCGACGCGCGCAGGCTGGTGGAAGCGCACGACGAGCGCTCCGCAGTCACCAGCGCGTTGATCACCGGCATCAACATCACGGGCCGCCGATGGTGTGGTTCGAAACCCTCACGCTCTCCGCGTGCCACGACGAGAATTTCCTCGAGCATATCGAGCGCAGCGCAGCGGATGACAGCGCTCGAACCGTGCACGGCGAGCCAGACGCACATCTCGTGCTTCCGTGAATCCGTCCGGAGCGTCGCCGCCACGCGATACATCGCCGCCACCGTGGCGTCGCCCAATTCGCCGCGCGCGATAGCGCGCACCTCTGCTTCGAATGCAACCTCCTCCGAGGGTGTCATCATGTGGACGGAACCGCGTTCGCGGCCAAACTCTCTCGCTTCTCGCACTATTCACCTCCTGTTGTAACCATGAGCACCAATGCCGAACGACGGCAGTAGTCACTAACTTCCGAAGGAAAAGATGGGAACGAGCAACGCGGCGGGACATACCGTGAGACAGCAAGTTCTCACGACCCCGGGTTCATTTCAAACGAGGTCGTGGTGAGGGCCGCCGTCGGGGTTCGATACCACGGCGAATGTTGAGAGGAATAGGAGAACGGTTTCCGGTGGGGAGGAGGTCAGTCGTAGGCTGAAACGGAAGAGCAAGTCCGCGGAAGCAGACTCACTCCGCGCGTCGTTAGTGAATCTCGCTGTTGCGAATCGCGTTCAAACGCTCGACATCGAGGTGAACGTCTTTCAGATTCTGAAACACCGGCCCGCCAGTCTTGACGCTATCGCGCTCGACGGCGTCTCGGAGCTGCTCGGAGTTGATAATCCCGCACCGTTGATCCGTCGGGACAAAAATCTCGCCGCACTGTTCACATTCGATGACGACGACAATGCCGTTATACGTGACGCGGGTATAATCCGTTCGGAAACCAGAGTCTCCTTCGCTCCCGCCATCATGTCCGCAATGCGGGCAGTGAATGCGCTCGACGAAAGTTTCAGCAAGTCCCTTGAGACGGAATTTCAAAGCCATGGTCAGTTCCTCAAGTGCGTGCCCGCGGGAACTACACCGGGCGAGTTAACAAGATGGGCGGTTCGACTACTCTTCTTTTGTTTCGTCGACCGGAAAAAGAGCGTCGAGCATAAGGAGTTCAAACGTCTCCTTCACAACTCCTGTCAGCGGCTTCGTCATCAGCGTGCCGCCTTCGGCTTTGAGCCGCTTGTAGCACATGAGAATTTTGCCGATTCCGTAGGAGTTGATGATGTCCACTTTCGAAAGATCAAGAATCACGGTCCGACGACCGCTATCGAAGAGCTTATTG
>JADYYL010000353.1 GCA_020853655.1 Deltaproteobacteria bacterium | reverse complement strand
GTTCCGGATGGTGCGACTGACGCAGACAACGTCGAGACCCGAAAGTGGGGGACCATCCCTGAATTCGGGTTCGCACCTCGCGATCACCTCGACCTTGGAACGATGCTCGATATCGTTGATATCGAACGGGGAGTGAAGGTTGCCGGGAGCCGGAACTACTTCCTCAAGGGCGATGGAATGCGGCTCCAACATGCGGTGCTCCAATTGGCGCTCGATTTGCTCCATCGGAAAGGCTACACCCTGATGGATCCGCCGCACGTCGTCTCATATCAGGCGATGATGGGAACAAGTTACTTCCCAGGGGGCGAGGAGAACGCGTATCACCTCGATGAACGCGATAACGAACTCTACCTCATCGGAACGTCGGAGGTTCCGGTGTGCTCGTATCATACGGAGGAGATCCTTGAGCTGAACTCCCTCCCCAGGCGCTACGCCGGCTACTCACCGTGCTATCGACGGGAAGCCGGGACGTATGGAAAAGACACGCGGGGGCTCTACCGTATCCATCAATTCTACAAAGTAGAGCAGGTCGTGTTGTGCGAAGCGAGCGCGGACTCGAGTCGTCAGATGCACGCGGAGTTGCTCGGCAACGCCGAAGAGCTGCTGCAGATGCTCAAGATTCCTTACCGGGTCGTTGACGTCTGTACTGGCGACATGGGTCAGGGTCAGGTTTACAAGAACGACATCGAAAGTTGGATGCCGTCGAGAAACGGATACGGCGAGACGCACAGCTGCTCATCGTTTTACGAGTTTCAATCTCGTCGCCTCAACATTCGGTATAAGGATGCACAGGGGCGGAACCGACTGTGTCACACGCTCAACAACACCCTGATAGCATCGCCGCGAATCCTTATTCCGTTGCTCGAGCTCAATCAACAGGCCGATGGGTCGGTACGAATTCCGGAGCCTCTTCGCCCCTATATGGGCGGGCAGGAGATGATCGTTCCGCCTGTGCGCTCCTAGTCGGGCAGTGATCGCATCGCTCTGGCCGTGAGGCCCTCACTGCGATTGCTGTGGTGGGGGGCTGAACACGTAGGTTGCGGGCGTCGAAGACGAGTGGCTGTCGCCCTTCGAGATTGTCAGGAAGGAGTAGAAGTCGGTGCCAGACGGAGGGTGAAATCGATCGTCCGCGACAAAACCGCCCCATTTTGCATCAGTTTTTTAATTTTTCTCGATTTCTTTACTGTGGCAGTATGACACTTTTGCGGTTTCGGGGAGCGCTTCTCCCTGTTTGAAGCCTTTCATATGCATGAACCAGTTATGATCTCCCGGAAGTCCTTCTATTGTCTGCTTGGTGGCACGTTCCTCGCCGTGGTCCTCACCATCAACTTCGTGCACCAAGTCTCTGCCAAAGACACCGCGCCGGAGGACGCATACGGCTCCCTCCGGGAGTTCACTGACGTGATCGCTCTCGTCCAAAAAAATTACGTCTCTGATGTCAACGTGAAGGGGCTGGTCGAAGGGGCGATCAAGGGAATGCTCGTTACTCTGGATCCGCACAGCAGCTATCTCACTCAGGACAGCTACCGTGATCTCCAGGTTGAGACGAAGGGCGAGTTCGGTGGCCTCGGGATTGAGATCACCGTGAAGGACGGATTGCTAACGGTCGTGGCTCCGATCGAAGATTCGCCTGCGTTTCGTGCTGGGGTGAAATCGGGTGACCAGATCATCAAGATCGGTGACGAATTCACGCGTGAGTTGTCGATCGGCGACGCAGTGAAAAAAATGCGAGGTCCGAAGGGCACGCCGATCACCATCTCTGTGCACCGTGAAAATATTAAAGAGCTGATCCCCTTGACGGTGGTGCGCGACGTCATTCGCGTGAAGTCCGTTCGCTCACGCGAACTCGAACAGGGATTTGGTTACGTGCGTCTTGCTCAGTTTCAGGAAGGATCTGCAGACGAGTTCGTCGCGGCGATTCAGGAGTTGGCGAAGAAGCAGAAGGATCGAAAGCTTCACGGTCTCGTGCTGGATTTGCGAAACAACCCGGGCGGACTGCTGACGCAGGCCATTCGAGTGTCGGACATCTTTCTCGAAGATGGTCTCGTTGTTTACACTGATGGACGCCTTGAATCGCAGAAGCAGAAGTACTACGCGCACAAGGACGGAGACGAACCGAAGTATCCGATTATCGTGATCGTCAATGGTGGAAGTGCTTCTGCTGCTGAAATTGTCGCTGGCGCGCTGCAGGATGCGAAGTCAGCGTTGATATTGGGAACACAGACGTTCGGGAAGGGGTCGGTTCAGACAATCCTACCGATGGATGATGGAGCCGCGCTTCGTCTCACCACGGCACTGTATTACACCCGCAACGGACGGTCGATTCAGGCGCAAGGAATCACTCCCGACGTAATCATTCAGGCGGAGCGATTCCAGAAGGATACCGAGGAGCTTCTCGAAACGGAGCCCGTGGAGCCGTTGAAGGAGAGTGACCTCCCCGGTGCGATTCCGAATCCGAAGAACAAAGAGGAGAAGAAGCACTCATCTGGTGCAGCGCCTGCGCGCGGCGTAAAGGCCCCAGGGACGCCTCCACCATCGACTTCCGAACTGATGAGCATGGACCTCAAGGAGCTACTCAAACTCGATCCTCAGCTCAATGAGGCTCTTCACTTGTTGAAGACCTGGCACGTCTTTAAGGCCACTCCCGCCAGTGAGACGAAGGCCGAGGTGTCAGCGGGCGTCTGAGCGGTGAGCATCTCGCTGGCCTCTCGCATTCACCCATTCGCCTCGTTCAAACGACACGGGTTCCCGCAATGGTGTCGGCGTGCGAGTGACGGATAAGCAATGGCAACCCCGAAGAAGCGTATCGACCTCCTGCTCGTCGAGCGTGGGCTCGTTTCGAGCCGCGAGCTCGCGCAGTCCATCATCATGCGTGGCGACGTTCTGATCTCCGATCGACCAGTCGATAAGCCAGGCGCTCAAGTTCCTCTCGATGCAGACATTCGAATTCGAGGTGAAATTGCTCGCTTCGTGGGTCGCGGCGGAGAGAAGATCGACCCGCTCTTCGAGAGCTTTTCCATTCGCTTAGAGAATCGAGTCGCGATTGATATCGGCGCCTCGACGGGGGGATTTACCGACGCCATGCTTCAACGGGGTGCGGCAAAGGTGTACGCCGTTGACGTCGGATACAATCAATTGGCGGAAAAATTGCGGCGAGATTCGCGAGTCGTCTCCATGGAGAAGACTCACGCCAAAGAACTCGAACCAGCACAGTTCGTTCCGCCTCCTGACTTTTGCGTTATGGACGTGAGTTTCATCGGCGTCAGAAAGATTCTGGACGCGGTGATTGCCGTGCTCGCTCCTCCGCGCGAGATGCTCGTCTTAGTGAAGCCGCAATTCGAGCTTGGACCCGAGTGCGTTGATAAAGGGGGCGTGGTCAAGGATCCTGCACTCCGCCTCGAAGCCGTTCGATTGGTAACGGAGGCCTTTGCGGTGAGGGGAGCGACGGATGTCGCAAGTCTTCCGGCGGCTTTGCCGGGCGCGAAGATGGGGAACCAAGAATACTTCGTCTACGGGAGGTTCCCATCCTCGTGAGCCATCCTCGTCCGCACATTGCTGTTGTGCTCGCGATCGCCTGCGCATTGTTCGTGATGAGCGCCGGGGTGCGTTTGTATCGGGTTTCCGCCGGCGCAATTCAGGTCGATGAGATTCACTGGAAGGATCGGGCACACCGCATTATCGGAAAGATTCGCGAGGGGAACTGGACTCAGGCGACGCACGAGCCGGGGCATCCGGGCGTCCCTCCGGCGCTACTCATGGCGGCGGGTCAAGTCATTGCGCAGGGCGTGGATGAGAGGAGAGGGCGCTCCTACGGTGATCCAGGCTATATAGACATGTACACGTCGAGCAGGGCCGCCACCGCTGCGTTTGCGTCGCTCCTCGCACCGGCGACATTCCTCGCGCTCGCCTCGGTCTTCGGGGTGACGCTTGCGGCGATCATCGGAGCGCTTCTCGCGTTCGACCCCGGGCACGTCGGGTACTCGCGACTGGCACATCTCGATGCGGTGATGACGGTTTTCACGGTCCTCTCGACGATTCTGTTTTACCGGGCGGTCGAGGAACGGCGAGTTGGTCTGAAGATCCTCTCCGGCATCTGTTGGGGGCTCGCTCTCGCGACAAAACCCACCGTTCTCTGCCTTATCCCCGCGTTCATTTCCTACAAAGTCGTCCGAATCTTGACGGTCGACGCTGCTCACGACCGTGGTGAGCGCAGACTCGTTTCGATCTCAGACATCTGGGCCGTCATTGCAGGGCATATTGTCCTCGTGGTGCTGTATACGCGCATGTGGAGTCACAACAGTCCGTATCGTACCCGGTTGCGAGTACGCAGCTCACTCGCAGATGGACTGTATGATTTCGGCATGATGCTTCAAGCTCATCCGCTCCTTTGGGGGTTGGCGACGCTGCTGATCATTGTCCTCGTTGCCCAGACCCTCGTTCGCTT
>JADYYL010000352.1 GCA_020853655.1 Deltaproteobacteria bacterium | reverse complement strand
GCAATCATCTCCACTTCGAGTGGCGCGTGAAGGGAAAGACCGTTGATCCTCTCAAGGTTTTTCCGTCGCTGACAGACGTCGCCGTCGGTTAACAAGCCACATCGTTCAAGTCTATCCTTCAGCAGAGTTTTGCGGCTGTAGGCCATTCGTCTCACCACTGATACCGATTCACCAGAACGCTTTCGCTGCTACCGGCCTCCGGAACATGGACGCAGGATTCTTGGTGTCACTTCCCTTGTCGAAATTCTGAGCCAATGTCGACTTTTGCTATCCCCCTGTGCGGGTTAGAAGTAGTCCACGGACTCCGTGCGGTTGGCGACCCTGAGGGCCGCTCCCGTATTGGGAGTAGCTCATCCATCGCGATGAGAAATGGGTGAACGGGGAGCAGTACGGCAAAGGTGGCTCTGGAGTGTTGGAATGACCAATTCGTGGCAATCGCAGAATGTGCTTGTGACTGGAGCAACCGGCTTCATCGGCTCTCATCTTGCCCGAAAGCTTATCGGGATGGGTGCCCACGTCGTCCTGCTCGTGCGCGATTGGGATCCGCAAGCAGAGCTCATCCGCAGCGGTGAGATTGCGAAAACGACCGTCGTGCACGGCGCGCTCGAAGATTTTGCGACAGTGGCACGAGCAATCAACGAAAATGAAGTTGAAACGGTTTTTCATCTTGCGGCTCAATCGCTTGTGGGAGCAGCGAACAGAGACCCTCTCGCGACATTCGAGACGAACATTCGCGGGACCTATCACTTGCTCGAGGCGTGTCGCCGATTCGCCCCCACGGTGAAACGCGTGATTGTCGCCTCCAGCGACAAGGCTTACGGCGAGAGCGATCAACTTCCCTATATCGAAACGCATCGACTCGAGGGGAAGCATCCGTATGACGTGTCGAAGAGTTGCGGCGATCTGCTGGCGCAAACGTATGCCCATACGTACTCCGTGCCGCTCGCCATTGCGCGCTGCGCCAATGTCTATGGGCCCGGAGATACGAACTGGAGCCGGCTGATCCCGGGTACGATTCGCTCGCTCGTCGGTCGGACAGCTCCGCTCATTCGCAGCGACGGCGAGCTGGTTCGCGACTACCTTTATGTCGACGATGTCGTCGATGCCTACCTTCGACTTGCTGAACAGGTCGACCGGCCGGATGTCCGAGGACAATCATTCAACTTCGGAACCGATAACGGCTATCGGGTGCTTGAAATCGTACAGCGGCTGCAGGAGCTCACGTCGACGACCGATCTCTCCCCGGTTCTTTTGCGGGAAGCAAAGTTTGAGATCCAAAAGCAGACGCTGAACTCCGTCAAAGCTCGCGCTCAACTCGGCTGGTCGCCTCGGATTGAACTGGGTGACGGCTTGAGGCAGACGATTGCATGGTATCGGGAGCGGTATTGTCCATCATGACAGCAATAGCGCCCTGCAGAATCTGCTCAGTGGAGGATTCCTTCGCTCCGCTTTCTCCGATCCTCGATCTTGGAAAAACGCCGCTTGCGAACCGGCTCGTTGTGGCAACGAGCCCTCAGCCGGATCCGACCTTTCCGCTCAGTGTCGCATTTTGTCCGAAGTGTTCTCTCGTGCAGATTACCGAGACCGTCCCTCCCGAGACGCTGTTTAGCGACTATTTGTACTTCTCAAGCTACTCCACAACGATGTTGGCTCATGCAGAGGAAGGCGCGCAGCGAATTGTTCATCGGCGGTCGCTCGGGCCCGAACATCTCGTTGTCGAACTGGCGAGCAACGACGGTTACATGCTGCAGTTTTTCAAGCGAGCCGGAGTGCGGGTACTCGGCGTTGAGCCTGCCAAAAATATTGCTCGGGTTGCCCAAGAGCGCGGGATTGAAACGCGGGCGGAGTTTTTTTCGCTCGACTATGCGCGGACGCTTCGTGACGAGCGCGTTGCGGCCGATGTCGTTATCGGAAATAACGTGCTCGCGCATGTCGCTGACGTTCATGGATTCGTCGCCGGAATTCAAGTCCTGATTGAAGAACGGGACGGAGAGGCGGTCCTCGAGTTCCCTTACGTTCGTGAGATGATCGATCGACTTGAATACGACACGATCTATCACGAACACCTGTGTTACTTTTCACTTCATTCTGTGCAGGAGCTATTCCGCCAGCACGGCCTCACGATCACCGAGGTGCAGCGCCTTGCCATACACGGCGGGTCCCTTCGTATCACCGCTCGGATGACGAAGTCCGGCCGGGCTCCGGCTCCGAGTGTGACCGAACTTCTCGAAGAGGAGCGCGCTGCCGGCGTCTGTGAGATCGACTACTATCGCCGTTTTGCCGATGCCGTGCGACAGACTCGCGAGGCCTTTCTCTCGCTTCTCGGTCAGCTGAGAAGCGAAGGCAAACGCATTGTCGGCTATGGGGCTGCAGCAAAGGCGTGCACTCTTCTCCACTTCTGCGAGGTCGGCGTTGACACCATCGAGTGCATCGCAGATCGGAATCCGCACAAGCAGGGATTGCGAACACCGGGCACGCGAATCCCCGTCGTGTCCGTTGAGGCACTGGTGGAAATGAAGCCGGATGTCGTCGTCGTCTTCCCCTGGAACATCAAGGACGAGATCCTCAGTCAGCTGGATGGCCTGCGACGATCGGGGACTCGTATGCTCATTCCACTTCCCGAACCTATTCTTGTGTAGCGTATGAAATTTATACCGCTGCCGCTCGCGGGTGCTTTTCGCATTGATTGTCATGGTGCTCAGGATTCGCGCGGATCGTTCGAGCGAACGTTCTGCGAACGCGAATTCGCGGGTGCGGGCATCGACTTCCGCATTGTTCAATCGAACGTCTCTCGCAACGTCAAGCGCGGAACTTTGCGTGGGATGCATTACCAGGCGGCTCCCCATGCGGAGGCGAAACTTCTCTGGTGTTCCCACGGTTCGGTTTACGATGTGCTCGTCGACCTTCGGAAGACCTCTCCCACCTTCCTTCGCTGGTGTTCCGTGGAGCTCCATGGAAGCACCTCGGAGGTGCTCTTCGCTCCAGCTGGTATTGCACACGGCTATGTGACACTCGCCGACGATACCGAGCTTGTGTATCTCATGTCGAACTTCTACGAGCCCTCGGCGGCACGTGGTGTTCGTTGGAACGATCCGACGTTGAACATCGCTTGGCCGGTCACGAATCCAATTCTCTCCGAGAAAGACGCAGGCTACCCAGATTTCGATCCGAAGGCTGCGGAGTGAGGAGTCTCTTTGTGCGATTGACCTCAGGAAGTGGCCTGGCTCTCGCGACTCGGGCGCTGCTTTTCACGCTCCTTTTCAATCTCCCCTATATCGCGACCTTTCTCGTCGATGGTTGTTACCATCACGCGCTGGTGTCTGACGTCGACGAGCTTTGTTATCTGCCTCGGACGATAGATATCGGTGCGGGAGTGTCTCCGAGTCGATTCTTCATCGAGCACACGGCTGAGGTCTCACGACTTCAAGTGGCGCTCAACGAGCCGTACTCTCTTCCGGAAGTCGTGTTCGGTTCGCTCGCCGCGGTCTTGCACATTCCGGCATTCTGCTTGGGACTGCTCCTGGATGTCATCCTGGTGTGGGCGACGTATGTGATAACGGCGCGCTGTTTCCGGCTGCTCTCCCCGAGCTCGCTCGCAGCGGAGATCGGCGTGCTCATGTACATTGCCTTCCCCCTGCTCTTTCCGCTCGACCAATGGGTTCAGACGGATCTGAGCTGGACAGGATTTCTTGTCGCCGCCGATGTCGGTGCTACCTCAGGTCTCCCCGCCGTGCGCGGCTTGTCGACCCAGACCAGCTACATCTTCTACTCTCTCTTTCTGCTGTCCCTTGTGCGCGCCTTCTTGGGCGACTCCCCGAGAGGCAAGCTCAGGTCATTTGCCCTTGCCGGGCTCTGGTCCGGAGTGCTCATTCACGTGTACTTCTTTGCCTGGGTGACTTCGTTCGTTCTTGCGGGACTTGCGATGCTTGGTGTGCTGCTATTCCGCTCGCGAGCTCTCGGCACGGGCTTCGGCGAGATGGTGAAAGGTGGCTTCGCATTTGGCATCGCGCATCTTCTCGTTGCGACGCCGGGCGTCCTCGTCATGATGTTCGGAAGTGGGTTTCACAGCGTCACAAAATTCCCGGAACTCCGTGCGTATTGGTATTTCACGATCGAAGTTTTTGGCGTTCTGATTGCGACGACGTGGTTGCTCGTCAAAACTCGGAGGAGCGACGATCGACGGCTTCGAGTGATTCTGACGTTGCTGTGGACCCTTCCGCTCGCACAACTTCTGTTGATGAATCTTCAGCCGATTCTTGCGACGTTCCTCACTCCGTTCCGATTCGTTCACCTTTACCTTCATCCGCTGTTTACCGGTCTCTTGACGACGCTGTTGGTCTCGCGAATTGTTCGCCTGCGTCGGAAGAGTCGCCTGCTTGGGCTCGCGATTGTACTGCTGTTCCCATTCATTCGACCTGTGAACGTCGAGCGCCTGAAGCAAAGTTCAAAGACCTTGTTTGCGACCTTTCGGCCTGAAGGGACAAAGGATGAGCTTCAACGGCTCATTGACCTCCTCCGCGAAACGCTCAAACCGAATGATGTGCTCGCGGTCATGAGCGCTCATGAGGTGTACCGAGACATCCCCGGCGGTTACATTTGGCGCGCACTTCCGAATGTCCTGAATGCGTTCACGGGCAATCCGCTCCTTCACCAACACTGGGTTCTCCCGGTCGATATCTCCGGGAGGGAAACTCTCGAGCGTGAACTCGTGCTGACGTGGCTCTTCACAGGCCGACCGCATCTGCTCGTCCCTTGCGTGGATAGACCCGTTGAGTTGCCAG
>JADYYL010000351.1 GCA_020853655.1 Deltaproteobacteria bacterium | reverse complement strand
ACGAATTCACACTCGCTGGGTTTGGATTCCTCCTGTTCCTCATTCTCGTCGCGCGACCAGCGGCAGTGTTCATCGCGACGGCGGCTTCGGATCTGAACCTGCGAGAGAAAGCGTTCCTTGCCTTCTTTGCTCCTCGCGGATTCGTTACTGCCGGCGTGAGTTCGCTTTTCCTGCTTGAACTCGTCGACGTGAATTATCCGCAGGCGGAGCGCCTCGTTTACCTCACGTTCTTGATTATTCTCGGCACGGTTGCGGTTTACGGAGTCTGCGCCCCAACGCTCGCTCGGTTGTTCGGCGTGGCGGACGAATCGCCCCACGGCGTGCTCGTGCTCGGCGGTCACGACTGGGCGCGTGCGATCGCGCGCGAACTCGGGAAGAACGGATTCCGATGCCTGATCGTCGACTCAAATGAATACAACGTTCTTGCGGCGCGCAGAGAGAGTCTTCCGGCTCGTGATGGAGATGTGTTCTCTGACGAGACTCTCGATGAGATCGTCCTCGAAGGTTTCGGGAGATTTCTCGCTCTGACTTCGAACGATGAAGTGAACACGCTTGCGGCGCTCCACTTCTCCGAGTACTTCGGCCGAGACCATGTCTTCCAACTCGGCAAGCCGGACAGCGGAGCATCGTCCCCGGGGTCTCTCGGGAAGTATCGCAACCGGCTCTTGTTCGGCAAAGATGTGTCATTCGACACGCTCGAGGAGCGAACGAATAGAGGCGATGTGATTCGCTCGATTCGACTACCCGCAGACATCGATCCGTTGACGTTCGAAGAACGCTACGGTCGCGATACACTGGTGTTGTTCTCGATCAGTAAGGCCGGCGATATCACGCCATCGACTGCCGAGCACGGCGCTCCGCTCGGACCGAACTATACCGTCATCTGTGTTATCGACGCAGAAACGGATGAGAAGCTCCGACGTTCGGACAAGGTCGTCTCTCTCGACTACGCAAATTCGCGCGAAGACGCGTCGGACGAGCACGTGTGATCTCGTCGAACCTCGAGGGAGGAGCCCGTGCGGCGGCGACTCGCTCACATTCCCCAACTTCGTTAGCTGCTGTGTGATGCCTCGTGGTTTGATGCGTGGGGCATCTTGACCTCGGTGACGGTGACCAGGGATTCGGCAACCAATTCAGCGATATCTTTCACTGCCAAAGTCTCTTCCCGGTTCGTCAGTTTCGATCCGTCTTCCATCATCTGAAGACAGAACGGGCACCCTGTTGCCACGAGGGAGACGCCGGTTTCGGCCGCCTGCTCTGTGCGGAGCACGTTCACGCGCTGCCCGACCTTCATGTCGAACCAATAGTGACCGCCTCCAGCGCCGCAGCACAGACCCCGTTCTTTGGAGTCCCGCATCTCGCGAACCTTCGAGCCAAGCTTCACGAGCACGTCGCGCGGCTCTTCATACCCATCGTTATATCGACCGAGGTAGCAGGGATCGTGGAAGGTGAGTTCGCGATCCATTCCTCGAACTTCGATCTTCTTGTTGTTCAGCAGCTCTTGAACAAACTGCGTGTGGTGCAGGACGCGGAACTGCTTGGCGGAAGCAACGACCTCGGGATATTCGTTTTTGATTGTATTGAAGCAGTGTGGGCAGTTTGACACGAGTGTGTTGAAGCCGACGGAATCTAAGGTTGAGCTGTTCTTCTTTGCGAGCGATTGGAACAGGTTTTCTTCGCCGAGGCGGCGGGCGGGATCTCCGGAGCAGCACTCGCTCTCTCCAAGTATTCCCCAATCCAATCCTGCCGCGTTGAAGATCTGCGCGAGTGAACGAGCAATTTTTTGCTTTCGTTTGTCGTAGCTTGAAATACAGCCAACCCAGTAGAGCACATCAACCTTCTCGCCAGGGGCGACAATACGCGCGCCAAGACCGTCGGCCCAATTCGCGCGTTCTGCGGCCGGACCAAACGGATTGCCGCGTGTTTCGATCGCGCGGAGTGGCGCCTGCGCCTCCGTTGGAATGTTTCCGTCCATCAACGCCATCGCGCGCCGGGCTTCGACGATGATGTCGACGTGCTCTATCCCGACAGGGCAAACCTCCATACAGGCCCGGCATGTTGTGCACGACCAAAAGACGTCCTCATCGAGTACCTCGCCGGGGATCTTCGCGGTGACGTTCTCACCGATGCTTTTCGCCGCGCGTTGAACCAGTGGATTGGCGGCGCGAGATTCGTCGATGATTCGACCTTCCTCGTCTCGTGGAAGTTGAGACCGATCCTTGAGGAGGAACGACTTCAGCAGTGAGTGGTCGAGCTGCCCGACTCGATCATGCGCACCTTCGGCGAGAAGCATGTGATCACGAAGGTCAAGAATGAGCCACTTGGGCGAAAGGATTTTTCCTGAACGATACGCTGGGCAGTTGTCTTGGCACCGACCGCAGGAGGTGCAGGCATCCAGGTCGAGGCGTTGCTTCCAGCTGAGATCCGACAGAGTGGAGACGCCGATCCGGAACTCGCCGTCGGCCTCCATTGCCGTCTCCATGAGCTTCTCGATGTCGCCAGGGTGTGGGAGCGCGCCTTTCGGACGCGAGATCTGACGAAAGAACAGATTGGCGCTGCTCGCAAGTATGTGGAGAAACTTCGTATAGGGGAGCAGGGCGATAAAGGTGAACACCGTGATCGTGTGCAGCCACCAGATACCAAAATGGAGCGTTCTCGTCGCCGTTTCGGAGAGTCCCGCGAATGGAAGGCTCACGAGGAGCCCGACGGGTGAATACCATTTCCACGGGTCGTTCGTGGCATGGATGCGCAGCGCCTCGAGCAGGAAACCTTGCATCACGAGTGCGGCGAGTGCGCCGAGCAAAATCGCATCTGCTGGACGATTGTGAAGTCGATCGGGTCGCTGAACGTAGCGCCGGTGCGATGCCATGAGCACACCGAAGAGCAGCAGCAGGCCAAACAGGTCGCTGAGCAACGTCACGGCGAGATAAAAGTCGCCGTTGTAAATTCGAATCCCCAGATCGTGGTCGATGAAGACCATCGTGGTCGTGAAGAGGAGGACCATGAATCCCCAGAGAATCAAAGAATGCATCCGCCCCGGCACGGCCTCAGCGTTGACCCCTCTTTGGAGAAGAACGTCATTCCAGATCAGCTCGAAGCGCCGCCCCCAGTGGTTGAGCCGCGATGGATCACTCTTTCCGGCAGCCCACCGTCGAAAATGCATCCACAGTCCGGCAGTGCAGACCGCGATGCTCGCAACGAGGAGCAGATACATGGCGATAGAGTTAAAGGGGTGCGAAAGGTTCCAGAGGACCTCGCGGGAGGCGGTTTGCTGCTGCATATTCCGGGACCTCGAGCCGTCCCCCGCGAAGCGCAGAAGGTTAGGCGATTTGAATACTTAAGACGTTGAAATTACTAGTGAGTTAGCTAAACAAAGTCGCTTTTGGTTGACAACAAAAACCGTAGACCTCAAACTAACAATTCATATGATTTCGCCAAGTTTTTTCGGGCTGTGTGGCCGGAGAGGCTCTCAGCTCTGTTCGTTTGTCGGCCTTCATGCCGATTCAAACCGTTTCGATCGCGCGACCATCCGTGGCGCGTCACGATTCCCTTTGCTTTTGAGGGCACCTTCGTTGAGGCCGACTGAGATAGTCCGGGCGGTTCTCTTCCCTTTTTTTCGTAGTTCGCTTCTACTCGTTGCTTCGT
>JADYYL010000350.1 GCA_020853655.1 Deltaproteobacteria bacterium | reverse complement strand
TTCAACGACCCATACGAAGCCAGCTTTCAGGGAAGAGGTAGGCAAGAGCCACGCGTTCTCCCGCTCGGCAACGATGACGTTGATCTCGGCAGTCATCCCTATCTGCAATGGAGTGCCGTCGGCGAGCGAAACACGCACACGATAGCTCCGCGCGATCGGATCGCCCTTCGGGGTGATGCTTTTCAACGTTCCTTGAAATACTTGGCCAGGAAAGGCATCGGCTCGGATCGCAACGTTCTGCCCCGGCTTGACGAGCGAAATATCCTCTTCGTCCACCTCAGCAGTAATCCGAAGGGGAGAGGAGACAGAGAGCCAGAAGACCGGTTGGTTGGCCGGGATGAGCTGGCCAATCTCACCGTCGCGACGAATAATCTTTCCCGCAGCAGGTGAGGAGAGGTCCATGTAGCCGACCATGGCAGCGGCCTGAGCCGAGGCCGCCTTTGCCGCTTCCCAGTCGGAGGAAGCTCGGGAGTAAGCTTGCTGCGAGATCGCACCCTGCTTCACGAGCCCAGCATTGCGCTCAAACTCAGATCGAGCGAACTGTTCTTTGGCACGGAGTGCGGCAAGTGAACTACGGAGGTCGTCGTTCTCGAGTCGGGCAAGGAGCTGCCCCGCCTCGACGCTCATCCCTTCGTCTACTCTGAGTTCGAGCAACCGGGCGGAACCCCTCGTTGCGATCGGCAGCATAACCTCAGGTTCGACTGTCCCGGTTGCGTACACCGCCTGAACAGCGATTCCTCGGGTGAGCTGCACAGTATCGACGCTTGGCCGGGTGCGGCTGCGGATGAAGAATCCTGCTGCGACGAGGGCAGCGATGACCAGAATCCAAAGAATCGGACGACCGGTAGATCGTAGTGTGTCTATACTTCCTCTTGATATTCCCACAGAGATGGGACGTCACGGCACGGCCGCAATTTCGACCGAGCGCCTGATAGTCTCATTAAGTCTCTGTAGGCCCTTAGATTTAGCAGTATTGGGCGCGCCGGTCATTGAGTGTTCCCGGGCCGCAGGCAGGGGGCCCGGGAACTTAGAATCCCCGAACCTATAGAGACGCTTGAGTAAAATCACTTCTTCAAGTAAGCCTCTCCTTCGCGCTGACCCAAGCGCGGGGTTCCTGACCATTTTTGTTGTGGGCGATTAGCTCAGTTGGCTAGAGCAGCTGACTCTTAATCAGCGGGTCCAGAGTTCGAATCTCTGATCGCCCATTTTTTTTTCTCCTCCGTGCTTTTCTCTGCGCTTCATCAGAGAGAAAGTTTTTCCTTACTTTTGGATTTGGCGACTATCGAGAGTATCGCCCCGCGTCCCGCGACGCGCAGTGGGGAGCACTGAACCTGTGAACATCGGAAGATGATTGTTTGCCCCCTCTGCGGCTCCTCCGCTCCTTTACGACGTCTATCGACCTTGTCGGCGTGCTACTTCGAGTGCCCCGAATGTCGCGTTTTGACGCTCGATCCGTCACTCCGTCTCTCCCGCGAGGATGAAAAGTCGCGCTATCTCCACCATGAGAACTCCCCGAGCGACCCAGGCTACACCGCTCATCTCCGCAAGGCATTGGACCCGCTTTTGGTGCTACTGGCTCCTGGGATGCGCGGGCTCGACTTCGGATGCGGCCCGGTCCCGACGGTCTCCGTGCTGCTCGGTGAGTTAGGCTTTCACGTTGAGAACTACGACCCGCTCTTTCGACCGGATGAGGCGCTCTTAAATGATTCGTACGACTTCATCACCTGCACCGAGGTGGTCGAGCACTTCTTCAATCCATCGAACGAGTATCAACGACTCGATCGCGCGTTGAAGCCGGGGGGGGTGCTCGTAGTGATGACGAAAGTGTACGACGGCACCTTTGCCTTTGAAGGATGGGATTATCTCCGCGATCCAACTCATGTGTCGCTGTATCAACCACAGACATTCGAGTGGATAGCGCAGGCGCACGGCTGGGAGCTCAGCGTCCCCAGTCCAACTGTTCGGATACTCCGAAAATCAGCTTAGCGCGTGAGTTCGAGGGCCGCCCGCATCGGACGCGAGTGTCGGGACTGCGCAGCCGATGCGACTCGAACAACAGGCAACGGAGTTGGCGTTCTACGCGAGCGGTCGTCGATTGCGTCGGAAGTATCCGAACCCAAGGGCGGAACCGAGTAGCGCCAGGCTTGCGGGTTCCGGCACCGCCGTTTGGCGATAGAACCCGCCGTAGAACTCATTATCGATCGTCTCGGTATGCTCCATGATGTGGACGCGGTTGAACGCGACACTCGAGAAGAAGCCTACAAAATACGCGATGTCTCCCGGCGCATTGAATTCAAACGTGTCGAGCAGTGCGACTCCGTCGAAGAGCGAGACCGTAAACGTTGAGTCCTGGATGATAGAGCTATTCGTATGCGCGGTATTCTGATGGGGCTCGACGAAATCGAAGCCAAATGCCGTCGTGTGGTCTGCCAGTGAGATCGCGAGATGCTCCGGTCCGCTGATCGCGATCTGATGACCAGCGACGAGATCCGTCCAGTCCATGCCACTTCCCGTACCGAG
>JADYYL010000349.1 GCA_020853655.1 Deltaproteobacteria bacterium | reverse complement strand
TGGTAATCATGAAGGCGGTTTCCAACGCGCCGCGGAGCGCGAATGGACGCGCGTATTCACGGAGCTGAGACTGAGTCTGACGCCCTGGGATGACACGAAAGAGGATGAGCGCAGAAAGGAGCGTCATCATGAATCCGGAGAACACCGGAGTTCCATGTTGCACGCTCATCCGGTCGAAGCAGGTGTTGAGCGCCATAAAACAGGCGCATGCCGCGCCGAGAACAAGCGCTCGACGAGTGGTCTTTCGATCGACGGAATAGAGAAACACGAAATTGCCTGCAACGGCGATCGTGATCCCAACGATCGACGCGGTGCGAATCTCGTCCCCGGTGATGAACGGACCGAGCAAAAGGATAATAACGGGGTTCAGTGCGATCAGCGACGAGACGATTGAAAGCTCGCCGTGAGCCAGCGCGTGCATCTTGCAACTTTCGGTAGCTGTGTCTGTCACTGCGCGGAGAGCGACGTAGCTCAGAAAAACACCGCTGAGGGTGACCACTTCGTGGCCGGAGAGAAGGAGCACCGCCAGCAAAACGAGGTAGAACGGCAAGGCAAATGCAAACGAGGCGAACGTCGAGATCGTGGGATCGACGTTCGATGCGAGAAGCTTGCTTGTTGTATCTTTGGCGCTGTTGAGCACCGCTGCAATAAGTGCGAGGAGCGATCCCAAGAGCACCTGTCTGGCTGTGGTTTGCGATGGTGTCTGGATCTCCCACGAAACCGCTGCTCAAACAAGGTGGGGGCACGGTGTCTTCACTCAATGCCGCGCCACCTCCTCAGTCCTTCAAATCCGCATTCGAACAGGCTAAGATGGGTCGCTCTTCTCTCTTTGTGCCCGCCGAATTTCCATCGAGAAGTTTCTCCTATGCGATACTCAATCGACACCGAAAACCCGCAGGAAGACGGAAGCTACCCGGTTCGCCGCCGCGGACGGTTCAAAATTCTCCCGATTGTACTCTTCGCGCTCTTTGCACTGTTCTACGTGTTCAGTAACACGCAAACCGTTCCGATGACGGGGCGTAAGCAAATTGTCGACATGAGTCGCGAAGACGAGATGGCCCTCGGCTTGCAGTCATACGCCGCGGTGTTGCAGCAGGCAGAGGTCGTGCGTTCCGGGGCGGAAGTTGATCTCGTTCGGAGTGTGGGCGCTCGGATTGCGAAAGTCACGGAGACCACCGACTTCGAGTGGGAGTTCAATCTTTTGCAGTCTCCAGACGTCAACGCGTTTTGCCTGCCGGGCGGAAAGGTCGCCGTCTATACGGGTATTCTCCCCGTTGCGGAGAATGCTGACGGAGTTGCGGTGATCATGGGCCATGAGATCGCCCACGCGATCGCGCGCCACGGTGCCGAGCGGATGGCACAGCAACGGCTCGTGCAGATCGGGCAACTCGCCGTCGGTGTGGCGGCTGGCGAGATGGATGATGGGGCCCGGCGGGCTGTGCTCGGTGCGTTCGGGGCCGGTGCGCAGTTCGGAGTGCTCCTCCCGTTTTCCCGCGAACATGAGTCCGAGGCCGACTATATGGGCCTGGTGTTTATGGCCCGAGCATGTTTCGATCCGCGGGAAGCGCCGGCTTTCTGGCGACGGATGGCGAGCCGTGCCGGTTCGGGTCAAGCAGTGGAGTTCATGTCGACCCACCCCAGCTCCGAGAAGCGGATCGAGATGCTTGAGCAATGGATGGAGGAAGCGCTCAAGGTGCGTGCCGGGTCGTGTGCCGCGGGATAGGTGCTTCTGAGGTCGGACCTGAAATATCGCTCAGTTACGCCGCGTCTTGAGAGAAGAACGGTTTCCGCGTAGACTCCGCTCTCGTCAATCATATTTCCTGGTCACCGAGGTCGTTCGACGCTCCTCGACTCTTCTGATTGTGCATTGCACGAGGCGTCCGCGAACTGTTGCGGCTCTGACGCTCCTCCCGATCTTTCTCCGTTGAATACGTTGTGGGTTAAACCAGCCCGATGTCTGGGCGATCGCGCCGAGACATCATCCGGGTTGGCCGTTTGAGGTGAAGGGGAATGAGGTGCGTGATGGAAAGAGTGTCGTCGGGAACGCGTGGTGCGGGGTTCCTCCGCGTATTGCTCGGATTGGTGCGACGGGAAGATGTCGGTGCGCCGTTGCCGCGAACCGAGGCTGCGAGCCCAACGATGTCGGTCGCTCACCTGCAGGAGTGTGTCAATCGGCTCTGCAAACCGGGAGAAGACGGAGTGGTCGTCGACGTCCGGCTGCACCTGACGGCGCTCCGGGCGGTCGTCGAGAGTCGGGCCGGGGGGCCGCTCTGCGAAGCTGCTCGCATCTACGCGACGCAGATCGATGGGCTTCGTGATCCGCTGCGGGAGATCGTGAAGGGCGACGTGACGCGCACGAGTCGCTGCGCCGACCGGTATCGCGCGGCGGTCGAGAACTGGACGCCCGAGCCGCTGCTGCGAGCACTGTTGCTGTGGCTGCCGCACGACAGCGCGATCCAGATGAGGGCCGAGAAGGGAACAAGCGTCGAGCTGCGGCACGACATGCTGCGACGCTACATGGCG
>JADYYL010000348.1 GCA_020853655.1 Deltaproteobacteria bacterium | reverse complement strand
CGGACGGAAAGCGCCTTTGCGCGGTCCACGAGAGTGTGTGCGGAGCGCGCGGGCCGTTCCTCACGATCCGCGTCCCCCGTGTTGCGGAGACGACGCTTGAGAGCCTCGTATCGTATCAGGTGGCCCCGCCGCTTATCGTGAACTATCTCGCGGCGCTCGTCCGAACTTGTGAACATACTTTTATCGTCGCGGGAGAAACGGGAACAGGAAAGACCACTCTCATGCGCTGCCTGGGCACGCAGTTCCGCGGTGACGAATCGATCGTCGGCGTGGAGGATACCCCGGAACTTAACTATCGCCATCCGTACTACCGTAGCCTCGTCTCTCGTCCGGCAAACACGGAAGGTATCGGAGAAGTGACGCTCCAGGAGCACATCCGAACGACCCTGCGAATGTGCCCATCCCGAGTGTTGCTTGGTGAGATGCGGACACCGGAAGCGGCCGAGGCGTTCCTCGAAGCCGCGCAGACCGGACACTGCGGGATGTCTACCGTGCACGCGCGAAATGCGCGCGAGACGTTGACCCGGCTCGAGAGTTTGCTCGGTCGAGCTCAACGCGGTGTGTCTATGGATATCATTCGGCAGCAGATCGCTCTCGCCGTCGACGTCGTTATCTGGATGAAGCGTGAGCGTTCGAGTGGACGTGTTCGGCTTGCCGAGGTGATTGAAGTCGGAAACTTCGTCGAGGGTACGATTCAAGTGCGCCCGATGTTCAAGCTCATGCAGGAAGGCGAGAATCCCAAGTGGGAGGTTCTCTCTTGGTCGAGTAACTACGAAGAGGTGCTCGAGCGGAACGGAATCTACCTTGGCGATGCGCCGAAGTTTATCGGTTTCAACAACTCTGGGTTCGGCGATTCGGCTGAAGTTGCCGCTCAGCGGTAGGTGCTCAAACGCTCGCCGCGCACGACAGTGAATTCGGGGACGTGGAGCGTCGATCCGTCCCACTCGAGAGAAGATATCCTCTTCGGAGGGGGCGCCGGCGGCCCAACATTCTCCCGAGCGCTTCGAACGAACTTCGGAGCAATCCTTCGATTCGAGCAGCTGTATCGCTCGGGTGCTCAGCAGCAGTAAGCAGTATTTTTGGATCAAGGATACCGTTATGAGTAATGCGGGCATTGTCGCCATTATCTTGGTCGTGATCATCATCGCGGTGGGGCTGCTGGTCGTGCTCCTGAAGGGTGGTGGAATTTCGCTTGGTAGCGAACAGGCGAATGTGAGCAGCAATCTTCGCTCACTCGTTGCGGCGCAGCGTTCTCAAACGGAGCTTGGTGCAGCGGGACCGAGGAAATCGCGCGAAAGTCTCGCAATGGCGGCGGCCGCGGAAAGCCAACTCACCCGTAAAAAACTCGCTGGATCAAAAATCACTCTCGAAAAGCGGCTGAAATATGCGCGCTGGCCAATCACGCCCCTTCAGTTTCGCGTGATTCAATTGGTCGTCACGATTCTCGTTTTCATCCCTATGTACTTGGCGTTCGGCTGGGCTATCCGCTTTACCGCCACGTTCATGACCCCGTTGCTCGTCGATGCCGTATTGGGGCACGCCGTGAAACGCCGATTCAATGCGTTTGATACCGATTACCCGGTCCTGCTGATGTCTTACGTCAGCTTGTTGAAGACCGGTATGTCGACGATTGCAGGATTGGAAGCTGCAGCGAAAGGACTGGACTCTAACTCTCTCGTGCGCGGAGAGGTTGAGTTGCTGGTTGAGCGACTTCGCGTCGGTCTAACCGAGGATCAGGCGATCAACGCCTTCGGCGAGGACATCGCGCACCCCGAGCTCGAACTCTTCGTTCAGAGTTTGCTTCTCAGCCGGAAGGTCGGTGGAACGCTCTCTGCCACACTTGAGCGACTCGCGAAGCAGGTTCGGAAGCGTCAACAGTTTCGAAAGCAGGCCGTCGCGGTCGTCGGTATGGAGCAGGGCTCGATCTACGCGATTGCGGTCATTATGACACTGTTGATGGTCTACTTGTGTGTGTCGTCGCCCGAGCTGGTGCTTCCGGCATTTAGCCATCCCACCGGACGTTCGATCTTCGAGAGCGGCGTGTCCATGATCATCTGGGGTTTTTATTGGTCGAAGCGGGTTACGAACATCAAGATTTAGTCTCGGGAATTTCCCTCAGCCAGGTTTTCGCGCATGGAAGGTAGTGCTGCAGTCATCGCCATCGTTTTCGGCATCCTCGCCTTCGCCGCTATTGGCGTGGTGATGGTGATGCTTCGCGGCTCGAGCTCAAACGGCTCGTTGCGCGACATGATGCACGGCCAAGAAGCGACCGCTCGTGCGGCGAGCTCGGGTCGACGCAAGCTCTACGATGTCGACGAAGATCAGTTCGACATCAATGAGCTGAAGGAGCGGACAGGCCACGCGAAACTGCGAAAGGGGAAAGAGGATCTGAGTTTGAAACTCTTCCGCGCGGGTTACTACACCGCAGCGGATCGTTTCCGGTTTCAGAGAAGCCGAGTGATTCTTCCTATCGTTCTCGGTCCGCTTTTCGGTGTGCTGGCGCACATCTTCGTAGGGCAGTCGTCGATGACCGGCATGCTCATCATCCTCGGCCTCGGGATCGGCTATGGCTATCCGGTCGTCTACATCGAGCGGAAGGCGCGCGCACGGGGAGAGGACATTCTCTACTACTTACCCCTCGTGATCGAACAGATCTCCATTGGGGTCAGTTCCGCCCTCGATATCGGGCCGTGTATCGCGGAGGTGGTCTCCATGGCGGACGAGCGAGGATCGCACAATCCCGTTACCGAACTCTTCGTGCACGTCGAGAAGTTGATGCGCTCGGGTTTGAGCCTTGAAGAATCTCTGATGGAAGTGTCCGAAGTGAATGGGCAGCAAGAGCTCAAACACGCGTTTATGTTTCTCGCGCAGTGCGCAAAGCACGGCGGAGAGATCTCCAAGCAGCTGCAAGAGCTTGCGGATGCCACCATGACTTCACGTCAAGTTTACGTCGAAGGACGGATCGCGGCTTTGCCGGTCAAAGCGACAGGGCCGCTTGCCACTGTTTTTGCCGGTTTCTTTGCGCTGCTCTTCGCGGGACTCATGGTTCGGCTCGTGGATGCATTTGGTGGTGGTGCCCCCGGCGGATAATTCACGAGTCTCATTGGAGACACGGAAATGAAAGTCGTCTCGTGCTTGTGAGCGGGGATGAACTGAATGAAATCTCTCTTGGGAAGAGGAACTAAGCTGAAATGGCAAGTACGTCAGCTTCGCCATCCGGAGGAATAAGTCCTCGCTTCGTCTCACGAGATTTCATCGTGCCGCTTGCCGTTGTCTTTCTCGTCGCGCTCTTCCTTGTGCCGGTTCCCGCGGCGGCGCTCGACTTCCTCCTCGTCACAAACGTTGTCCTCTCCCTTGCGCTGTTGCTCCGCGCAGTCCTGGTGCGAGGCCGAATCGAACTCGCTGCATTTCCGGCGCTGCTGCTGATCTCCACACTCTTTCGACTCGGCCTCAATGTGTCATCGACTCGTCTCATCCTCCTTCGGGGAGACGAAGGGTCGGATGTCGCCGGTCGAGTTATCGAAACATTCGGAACATTCGTCGTCGGTGGCGATTTCGTCGTCGGGGCGATCGTGTTTGGCGTCATTGCGCTGGTGAATTTCATCGTTATCACTCGAGGGGCCGCTCGAGTCGCTGAGGTGTCGGCTCGGTTTTCTCTCGACGCGTTGCCGGGTCGGCAGCTCGCCATTGACGCCGATCAACGCAACGGCTCTATCTCGTCGGCCGAAGCCGACCGACGGCGCGACGAACTCAGCCGGGAGTCACAGTTCTTCGGTTCGATGGACGGAGCGATGCGCTTCGTTCAGGGTGATGCGATAGCGACTCTCGTGATCGTCGTGATTAATGCGCTGGGTGGCATGATCCTCGGCGCGAGTCGAGGACTGGACCTCGCCACGTCAATGCAGACATTTGGTGTGCTGGCGATCGGTGACGGACTCGTCAGCATTATTCCCTCTTTGCTCGTCTCCGTAAGCGCCGGCATCGTCGTCACAAACAGTTCCGGACGCGACAGGCGCTCCGTCGGGGAAAGTTTACCGGAGATGTTCGCCGATCCGAGAGCACTCGCGCTCTCCGGCTTAGTGGTCGTCTTTATGGGGTTCATCCCTGGCTTTCCACTCCTCCCGTTTTCGTTCACTGGGCTGGCACTTGTTGGTCTCGCGCTTCGGAGCGGCGATCCGGCTCGACGTGTGAGTTTCCGAGATGCCGCGGGGATGCGGTCGCGATTTGGAGAGATCTTTCGCGAACCTCCGCTGGTCGGGCTCGAGGCTGCTTCGACCTCCGAATCTCACTTTGCTCCCATTCGAGTGGAAATTCCGACGAGCGAAAGCGGGACGTCCATCGTCGACGTCGCTGCGCTTCAGCGCGAGCTGGATTCACAACGTGATGAGTTGTTTCGGCGCCGCGGAGTGCGTTTGCCGGCGGTGACGGTCTCTGAGACTCCGGGCCTGTCGAGCCGTCAGTACCGCGTTCGCGTTCGAGAGCGCATTGTTCGGTCGAATGAGCTGCCCGAAAGCGGCATCTTTGTCCCGCTGTCGCGCGCGGCGCTTTCGACGTTCGGTTTCGAAGTGGTTGCTCAGGCATCGCATCCGCTCACACCACAGTCCGCCGCTTGGGTACGGCAGGACGGAAATGCGGTCCAGATTTTGAAGGAGCTGGAGATTGAATCGATCGATCTCACTGAATACCTCGCGCTGGAGACAGTGGGAGCTGCGCTGAGCGTGATCGAGGAACTGTTCGGCGTCGACGAGGTCCGCGGGAGGGTAGAAGAACTGCGACGGGATCATCCACATGTCGTCTCCGAGG